>JAICSX010000018.1 GCA_025936675.1 Sphingomonas sp. | reverse complement strand
AGGCCGTGGAGGTAGAGCGTCTTCCACGGGGCCTCGCCCATGAACTCGATGCCCTGCATCGCCATGCGCGCATCCCAGAAGAAAAGGATGTCGAAACCGGAGATGAGCACGTCGTTGGGGTAGTGGCGCTTGAGTTCCTCGGTCTCCTCCGGCCAGCCGAGCGTGGCGAATGGCCACAGCGCCGAGCTGAACCAGGTGTCGAGCACGTCCTCATCCTGTATCAGCTCAACCCCGGCGCCCGCCTGCGACTGTGCTTCCTCAACAGTTTCCGCTACAAAAATGTTGCCGTCTTCAGCATACCATGCCGGGATGCGGTGGCCCCACCACAGCTGGCGCGAGACGCACCACGGCTGAATGTTCTCGAGCCAGTTGTACCAGGTCTTTTTCCACGTCTCGGGCACGACGCGGATGTCGCCCTTCTTCACCGCCTGGAGCGCCGGAAGCGCGAGCTTGGCGGCGTCGACGTACCATTGGTCCGTGAGCCAGGGCTCGATCACGACGCCGGAGCGGTCGCCGAACGGCGTCGGGATTACCCGGTCCTCGACCCGGACAAGCGCGCCAGCGTCCTCGAGCATCGGGATGATGGCCCTGCGCGCGTCTTCGCGGGTGAGTCCCACCAGCTCGGCTGGGATAAGCCCGTCAGAGGTCTGCACCACTTTGGCCTCGGCATCGAACATGTTGAGCATGTCGGCCGGCTTGATCCCGGCGCGCTTGCCCACCTCATAGTCGTTGAAGTCGTGGCCGGGCGTGATCTTGACCGCGCCCGAGCCGAGCTCTGGATCGGCATGCTCGTCGGCGATGATCGGGATCAGACGGCCGGTAATCGGGTGCTTGATCTGCTTGCCGATCAGCGCCCTGTATCGCTTGTCCTCGGGATGGACCGCGACGGCCATGTCGGCGAGCATCGTCTCGGGCCGGGTCGTCGCGACCTGTATCGCGCCACTGTTATCCGCGAGTGGATAGCTCAAGGTCCAGAACTTGCCCTGGACGTCCTTGGTCTCGACCTCGAGATCGCTGATCGCGGTCTGGAACCTAGGGTCCCAGTTCACCAAGCGCTTGTCGCGGTAGATGAGGCCGCGCTTCCACAGCTCGACGAACGTGTGGGTGACGGCCCGCTGGTAGCGCTCGTCCATGGTGAAGCGCTCGTGCGCCCAATCGCACGAGGCACCGAGGCGGCGGAGCTGCTTGGTGATCGCGCCGCCGGATTGGTTCTTCCAGTCCCAGACAATGTCGAGGAACGCTTCGCGGCCGAGCTCCTGGCGCTTCAGCCCCTGCCCAGCGATGGTGCGTTCGACCACCATCTGCGTCGCGATGCCCGCATGATCGGTGCCGACGACCCAGAGCGCATCTTTCCCCAGCATCCGCTCGCGGCGCGTGAGGACATCCTGAAGCGTATTGTCGAGCGCATGGCCAATGTGGAGCGAGCCGGTGACGTTCGGAGGCGGCATGACGATCGTCCACGGCTTTGCGTCCGGTCGGTCGGGCCGGAACAGGCCGCGCGATACCCAGTGCGCGTACCAACGCTCCTCGATCGTCTTCGGGTCGAAGGTCTTGGGAAGCTCGCTCATGCTCCGGCGCGGTTAGCGATGCCGCGCTGCAGCATCAACCTCGCTCGGGACGTGTCGGCGCAGCCGCCGGCGGCGCGGCTTCGACCGGGGCGCCCTGCCCCAGCCACTTGCGCTCCCAGCCGAACACTTCGTCGTACCATTGGACCGAGTTCTTCGGCTTCAGCACCCAGTGGTTTTCGTCCGGGAAGATCAACAGCCGCGACGGAATGTTGCGGCGCTGGAGGGCGGTGAAGGCCGCGATCCCCTGCGTATAGGGGATGCGGAAGTCGTGCTCGCTGGTCACGACCAGCTGCGGAGTCCGCCAGTTCTGGACGAAGTTGACGGGGTTCCACCGCTCAAACTCCTGCGGCGCCTCATAATAAGGATGGCCGCCGTGCTCCCACTCGTCGAACCACAGCTCCTCGGTCTCGTATGCCATCGCGCGCGCGTCGAACACGCCATCGTGCTGGACGATGCACTTGAACCGGTCGGGCCAGTTCCCCTCGATCCAGTTCATCATGTAGCCGCCGTATGAGCCGCCGAGCGCGCAGGCATTGTTTGCCTCCAGCTGCGGATCGTAGGCCGTCGCGTAGGCGAGCCCGGCTTTCAGGTCCTCGAGCGGCCAGCCGCCCCAGTTCTGATGGATCGCGTCGGTGAAGGCCTGGCCGTAGCCGGTGCTTCCGTGGAAATCGATGCTGACCGCTGCATAGCCGGGCGCAATGAACAGGCGTGGGTTCCAGCGGTAGGACCAGCCGTCGGAGAAGCTGCCCTGCGGCCCGCCATGGACGAGGAAGGAGATCGGCAGCGGAGCCGTCGTGTTCGCCGGCTTGAGCTTCCAGCCCCAGACGGTGTCGTTGTTCGCGCCCTTGAAGCTGAACTTGGTGAACCTGATTGGATCTAGCTGGGCGAGCAAGGGACCGTTGAGGTCGGTGAGCTTGGCGGTGCGGCCGCTCGGATCGATCCGGTAGAGGTCGTCCGGCGCAGCGATGCTGTTCATCGTCGCGAGGATCGCTCCGTTGGCCAGCGCATGGAGGTTGCCGTAGCTGCCGTCGCCGGTCAGGCGCGTGACCTTTCCGCTGGCGACGTCGACGCGGAAGATCGGCTCTTCGAGTGTGTCGCCCGCCGTCACGAGGATGCTCCGGCCGTCCTTCGCCCATTCGATCGAGCCGACCGAGCGATCCCATTGCTCGGTGAGTGGACGCACCTGTCCCGACGCGAGGTCACGAAGCATCAAAACCTGGCGATCGGATTCGTAGCCCGGGCGCTTCATCGCGACATAAGCGAGCGTCCGCCCGTCGGGGGAAACCGTCGGCAAGGTATCGGTCGCGCGGTTCGGCGCGGTGAGATTGACCGGCGCATGGCTGCCGTTTTCGGAGATCTCGAAGATATCCAGGTTGGTCGATAGTGGCTCGATCCGACCGGCTTCGCGGAGTGCGAAGAACAATTTCCGGCCGTCGGGCGAAAAGCTGATCTCCTCCCCGCCGCCGAACGGTTTTGACGGCACGTCGCCGACGAGATTCCCGGTCAGTGGAACGCCTGAGCCAATCAGCTTGCCACCCGCGACAGTGAAACCGAACAGCCGCGATTTGACGCCCGGCTCGGCCCAGGTGTCCCAGTGCCGAATGAACAGCTGATCGTATGTGCGTCCAGAGCCCGTCTTCGGCTTTGGCGGTAGCCCGGCGCAATTGAGGTCGGCACAGCGAAGATCGCGATCCGCCCAGACCACGACACGATCATCCGATGGCGCGATCTTGAACCCGCCGATGTCACCCTTGAAATTGCTGACCTGCACCGGCTTCCCGCCGATCGGCATCCGGAACAGCTGGTCCTGGTCGCCAACAGCCATCAGCAACCACAGCGATCCGTCGGACCCGAATACCGCGTCATGACCCTTCTCAGCACCGACGATCGGTACCGGGTGAGCACCGGGCCTCGTGAGGTCGAGGAGCTCGAGCGTGTTGACCCGCTTGTTCTTGTCCCAGTCGGTCGTCGAGACCGTGAACACAGCATAGCGGCCGTCTGGCGAGACGTCCGGCGAGCCGAGGCGGTGCATCGACTGGAGATCGATGGCGGTCATCGGACGCGCATGGGCTGAGGAGGCGGCGAGCGCCGCGGCCGCGGCGGCGAGGAAGAGCTTGGGCTGGATCATCCCGCAGGCGTAGCAAACCCGCGGCGCTCTGCGAAGGACTAGAGCGGGCGTCCCGTAATGCGCGAGATCTCGCGCTTCACATGCTCGTCGACCATTTGGGGCAAATGCTCGTCCAGCCATTGCTTGAGCATCGGCCGAAGCATCCCGCGGATGATCTCTTCGAGGGGGTTCGTGGCTGGCGCGGGCGGGATCGTGGCCGCGACGGTCTGAAGCGCCTCCAGCTTTTGGCGGCTTTGTCCGGCGACGCTGTCGTCGACCAGTGGCGGCCCCAAGTCCATCGGCGGTGCAAGCGGCTCGTTGAGTTCGAGTACGTCCTCCAACGCAGTGTCGTCTTCGGGGAGTGGCTCGTCTTCGACGGAGTCGACTGGCTCAGCCGCGGTACGCAGCTCCTTCTCCTCCGCGATCACTTTCTTGATCGACGCGAGGATGTCTTCCATCGAGGGTTCGCGGCCAGGCGTCTGCATTGTCGCAGAGATAGCTTCAATGGCGCGCCCGAGTCACGCCCATCCTGGCAATCAGCCGCGTTCGGGCGAGCTCGAAGGCGCGGGTGGTGCCCCGGTCACCGGCGCTGTGCCGGTCGTTGGCGGCTGCGGAGTGATTTCCGGCGGCGCTGGCGGAGTGGCATTGATTCGCGCCGAATCGATCTGCGGCGTCACGATCGGGTTCGCCGGCATTTCCTCCGGAGAGACGGTGCGCGTGGCAATCGTCGGATGCCGCGGATCGCTCGCCCAGTCGTTCCAATTGTTCGCGACGTGGCGGTAATTGCCAAGCGGATCGTACAGCGGCCCGCCGTCGAGGCCGAGCGTCTGGGCCTGCGCCTGGCCCATTGCGTTCAGGAGCTGGAAGCCGGCCACGTAAGCATCGCGCCTCGCCGTGACGAGCGACACCTGCGAGTTCAACAGTTCCTGCTCGGCATTGAGGACGTCGAGGACGGTGCGGGTACCGACGCTCTGCTCGGCGCGCGCGCCCTCCAGCGCCAGCTGGTTCGCCTGGACGGCTACCGTCTGCGCCTGGATCTGCCGTTGCGACGCCTCGTAATTGGCATAGGCCGCGCGGGCTGCCTGAACGACCGCGCGCTCGGTTCCGACAACCGTTTCAAGCGCCTGGCCCTGCTGAGCCTGCGCCTGCCGGATGCGCGCCGCGGGCAAACCGCCCTGAAAGAGCGGCACACGCGCGCTCAGCCCGACAGTGGTCTCGGTGCCGGTTCTCGGAAACCCGCTCGCGCCGTTTCCGGCGAGATTGTTTACATAGGTGCCGCTGCCAACGACGGAGAGTGTCGGCAAGCGTCCCGCCCGGGCGACATTCACGTCATAGCCGCTGGCAATCGCCTGACGCGCAGTCGCGACCAGATCCGGGTTGTTCGCAAGGGCAATTCGGACGGCCTCGTCTGCGCTCGTCGGGAGCGGCGGCAATGGCGGCGGCGGCGCAAGAGCCCCCGGCGGATGACCGATCACCTGTCGGTATGTCGCTTCACTTGCCGTCAACTGCCCCTGGGCACCGGCGAGCTGCGAACGGCCGAGCTGCAGCCGCGCCTCCGACTGGGCGACGTCGGTGCGGGTGAGATCGCCGATCTGGAAGCGGTCCTGCGTCGCCTGCAGGTTCGTCTCGAGCACCTTGACGTTATTCTGGTTCAGTTCGACGATCGCGCGGTCGCGGATCACGTCCATGTAAGCGGCGACAGCCTGCGTGAAGACGTCGCCTTCGACCGCGTTTAGGGTCGCGCGGCCCGCATCGACGCGCGTTTCGGCCGCCCGGACGGAGTTCTTGACCGATCCGCCGTTGAAGAGCGGATAGCTGACGTCCACTCCGACGGAGAGATTAGGGCCCTTGCCCGTCGCGACGAGGACGCCGCTCTGGGTGACTGTGCGATTGACTCCAACGTCGGCGCTGATCTGCGGGCGGCCGGCGGCCTTGGCGATGGCGACGGTCGCGTCGGTCGCCTTGAGCGCTTCGCGCTGCACCGTAAGCGTCGGGTTGTTGTCGTAGGCGGAGACGAGTGCCTCGCGCAGCGTATCAGCGGAGGCGGTCCCCCCCATCAGCGCAGCAACCAGCGTTGCGGAAATGAACTTTCGAACCACCCGTGCCCCCTAGAAAATGAATTCTTTCGGCCGGCTGAAGCCCGGAAGTGCCGGAACCCCCGCGTCACCGATCGACAAAGTACCGAAGGCGCCGCCTGCCTTCCGCCCGATCACCAGCCGCGTGATCCCGCGGTCGATGATGGCGGTGCCAAGACGACCTCCGTCAGCAAGCTGCTCGACGATCGCGTCGGGAATATATTCCACGGCTCCGTCGATCAGGATCTGCTCATATGGGGCAAGATCGGCCCAGCCAGCCTCCAACGGCCCCTCGACAACCTCAACACCCATCTTTCGCGCCTCGGCTGCGAGAGCGGATGCGGACTCGAGCGCAGTCACCTGGACGCCCATCCGCTGGAGGACCGCCGACGAATAGCCCGTACCGGCTCCAATCACCAGCGCGCGCTGACCGGGGAGCGGCATCATCTGCGTCAGCAGCTGCCCAAGCACCGGGGGAGCAGGAAGATACCGCCCTTCGCCGATAGATACGGCGCGATCGACATAGGCAAGCGGCCGAGTGTGACTAGGCAGAAAGCGTTCGCGCTCGATCGTGCCCATCGCGGCGAGCACCGCAGGATCGGTAACACCCTGCGGCCTCAGCTGGCTCTCGACCATCGCTTCGCGCGCGGCTGCAAAATCAGGAATTGGGCTCTGCACGGTCATAGCTGTTATATGCCAGTAATACACCTAGAGTTCAAGCTTGTGCGAAAGGAACGCTGAAGCGGTCGTCGGGCGCTCATATCGGTCACTGCCATTCCCGCCAACCATCATTCATCGAAAGACGAACCGACAAGCGGCGTCACTCGCCTGAATGAAGGGCTTGACCGTGAGCGGACGCTCGCGCCAAAGCGAGCCCGCTCCTTCGGCCCGATGGCGGAGTGGTTACGCAGAGGACTGCAAATCCTTGCACGCCGGTTCGATTCCGGCTCGGGCCTCCACGCACCTTCTATCCACTCATTCGTACCGAAGGGCGTGGATCGGATTGGCCCGAGCGACCTTCACTGCGTGGCCGACGACCGTCGCAATCGCGATGCCGAGCGCAACCGCGGCCGCGACGATGAACGGCACCGGTGTCAGCGAAATGCGCTGGTCGAAGGTATTGAGCCAGTCGCGCATCATCCACCACGCGATCGGCCACGCAATGATGTTCGCGATGATCACGGGCCGGCTGAACTGCCACACCAGCAGCTGCACGATGTCCCTCGTTCGGGCGCCAAGCACCTTGCGGATGCCGATCTCCTTAGTGCGCCGTTCGGCGGTGAATGACGCGAGGCCGAACAGTCCGAGGCAGCCAATGATCACGGCGAGGAGCGAGAAAGCCGCAAAGATCTGGGCACGTGAATTCTCAGCCTTGTACAGGTCCTTGACGATGTCCTCGCTGTACTTCGCCTCGAAAGGAACGGTCGGAGCGAGTTCCTTCCACTTCTGTTCGACGGCAGCACGAACCTGCGCCGGGTCACCGCGATAGCGGATATCCATCCAGCCCAAGCCATGCCTCGACTTCAGGAACATGTACGGTTCCATTGCGTCGCGAGCAGAACGGAACCTGGTGTCGCCGACAACTCCGATGATGGTCAGGTTCGCTGTTCCGGTACCACGGGTATAGAGCTCGTTGCGGACAACCTTGCCAAGCGCGTCCTGCGGCGACTTGAATCCGAGTCGCTTCACCGCGAGCTCATTGATGACGATGTTGGCACCGCGGGCGGCCATTGCTCGCTCCGCCGCAAGGTCCGTGGGGAAGGGAACGGTCTGGTCGTCCATCTCGCGGTTCGCGTCGAACCAGCGCCCTGCCACGAGCTTCAGTCCCATGGCGTCAAAATAGCCCTGGTCGACCTCGTATTTCCCAATATCGATGCTCTTCACGGTCCCTGGCAAAACGACCCCGGTCGTATTGTGATTGCCGGTGGAGACGCCGAGGCCGGTGCGACCGACGGCGACGACGCCTGGGATCTTCTTCATCTGTTCAGCGATCGTTTCGTCGGTGGCGAGAAGCTCCTGTCTGCCGATATTCTCGACCTGAAGGATATGGTCTCGCTTGTATCCAGGATCGGCAGTGCGCGCGTAGACGGTCTGCGCATAAACGACCCCCGTGCAGATGATGAGGCCGATGGAAACGGCGAACTGAAGCACGACGAGGGCGGCGCGCAGGCGTCCCGATCCGGGCGTTTCCGCCGCCGAGCGATTGGCCTTGAGGACCTGCGCCGGCTGGAAGCGCGACAGGAAGAATGCCGGATAGATTCCGCTGATGATCCCGACGAGCAAGGTGATTCCGATTGCCGGCAACAGGATTCCCCCGCGCCCAAAATAATCGAGCGTAAGGCCCGCATCCAGGAACGCGGCGAAGGGCCTCACCAGCAACTCGACCAGCGCGAGCGCGATCAGCATCGCGACAGCGGAGATCAGGATCGACTCCGCGACGAACTGAACGATCAGCTGCCTGCGGGTCGCGCCTAGGACTTTCCGAAGCGCAACTTCGCGGGCGCGCTGGCTTGCTCGGGCTGTGGCTAGATTCGTGAAGTTCACCACGGCCATCCCGAGGATCAGCATTGCGATGATGGCGAAGGTCGTCATGGTCTGGCGGTCATTGCCCGGTGTCATCGAGCCGTTCTGGCCCTTGCCGAGGTGGACGTCGCGAACGTTGACGAAGTGCCAGTCCTGGTCATCACCCTGGTTGTACTTGACGCCGTCCATGAACTCGTCGGCGATGTTGCGCTTCTCCCATGCCGGTTCCTGCGCCTGCATCTGAGCGACGTCCGTGCCCGGCCGAAGCTTCAAATAGACCCAGCCCGACTGCCAGCCCCACTGGGTTAGGAATTCCGGGATGTCGGCCCAATAAGCGTTGAAGTCGGTGCGGAGGATTCCGTTGAGCTTCAGATGGGAATTCTTGGGGATATCCTTGAACACGCCGTTAATCTTGTAATCGTGTGAAATTCCCTTGGAGACCGCCGTGATGGTGCGGCCAAGCACCTGGTCCGTGCCGAAGCGCTTGATCGCCTCGGACTGGGAAAGGACTGCCGTGTTATCGGAGGTGAGCGTCGTTCCTGAGAGCATTGGTAGCTCGACGACCTTCAGGAAATCATCGTCGGTAATGCCATAGTCTTCCGTTGACGATGCCTGCCCGTCTTTGATGATGACCGGGCTTGAGCCGAGGAGGTACCCAGCGCGCTCGATCTGCGGGAAATCCTTCTTGACCGCCGCTTTCGAGACGTACGCCGACATCTGCGACAGCATCGGGTCGCCCTCTTTGGGATGCGGATACCAAGCCTGAAACTGGTAGGTGTTCGCCGCGTTCGGCAGCCAATTGTCGTAGCTCTGCTCGTAGCGGACGTAGAGCAGGATCATCACGCATGCGGCCATGCCGATCGCCAGGCCCGCGATGTTGATGATCGAATAGGTCTTGCTCTTGGCAAGCGCGCGAACCGCGACCGTCCAGTAGTTTCGCCACATGGTGACTGTCCTTTGCAAGAGAGGATTCCTTTTGACGTCAGGCGGCGCGGCGCCGCTCCTGGAGGATGCGGCCGTCGAGCATGTTGACGACGCGGTTCGCGAAATCCGCATGCGCGGGCGAGTGGGTGACCATGACGATGGTCGATCCCTCCTGATTGAGCTGGCGAAGCATCCGCATGACCTCTTCGCCATGCGCGGTGTCGAGGTTGCCGGTCGGCTCGTCGGCGAGGATCAGCTTGGGCTCGCCGACCAAAGCGCGGGCGACGGCGACGCGCTGCTGCTGGCCGCCCGACAGCTGCGTCGGCCGGTGCTTGGCGCGGTGCGCGATACCGACCTTGTCGAGCACCCGTTCGACGCGCCCCTTGCGCTCCGAGGCGGGGTAATTGTGGTAGAGCAAAGCGAGCTCGACATTCTCTCGGACGGTCAGCTCGTCGACCAGGTTGAAGCTCTGGAAGATGAAGCCGATGTTGCTCTTTCGGGTCTCGGCGAGCTGCGTTTCACTTAAGCCAGCGACCTCATGCCCGTTGAAGACATAGCTGCCGGCCGTCGGGCTATCGAGCATGCCCATGACGTTGAGCAGGGTCGACTTGCCGCAGCCCGACGGCCCCATGATTGCGACGAATTCGCCGTCCGCGATATCGAGGTCGACGCTGTCGAGCGCGGTCGTCTCGACGGTATCGGTGCGGTAGGTCTTGGTGAGGCCGGTCATGGTCAGCACGAGGGATTCCTTTCTTACTCGCCGGAGCTGAAGGTGAGGTGGTTCTTGTCGGTAAGGCCGGTGTAGGATGAGGTGATCACTTGCTCGCCCGGAGAGAGCCCGCCGAGCACCTCGATGAAGTCTGCGTTGCGGCGGCCCAGCTGGACTTGGCGCTTCGACGCGCCGCGGCCGCTCCGGTCGACGACGAACACCCAGTTGCCGCCCGTGTCGTTGAAGAAGGCGCCGTTGGGGATCATCACCGCTTTCGATGAATCGCCGATGGTCAGCTTGGCCTGGATCGTCTGGCCGCGCTGTACGGAAGCCGGCGCCGGCCCGTCGAACATGAGGTCGATCTGGAACTGGCCGTTGCGGACCTGCGGATAGACCTTGCCGACTTTCATCCGATAGGTTTTGCCATCGACGTCCGCCGTTGCGGTCTGCCCGACGGCCACCCGACCGAGATAATATTCATCGACGTCCGCCTGGAGTTTGTTGCCGCCGGCGCTGTCGATCTGGCCGATGCGCTCGCCCTGCTGGAGCGACTGGCCAAGCTGGATGTCGAAGCCGCTCAATTCGCCTGTGACGGGTGCGCGGATGTTCAGCTGGCTAAGGCTCCCCTGGGCAACCCCCATGCTGCTGTTGAGCGAGGATGCCGCCGCGCGCAACTGCCCGAGCTGGCTCGACTGCAGGCCTTCGTCCTGGGCTATGCTGTGCTTGAGGATCTCCAGCCGCTTTGTTTGATATTCGAGGTCGTCCTTCGCGTCGTTGAAGGTTTTCATCGCGACGAAGCCCCTCTCCGCGAGCGGCTTGTAGAGGTCGTACTGGCGCCGGGCCTTGGCGAGATCGGTTTGCGCCTGATTAAGGTCGCGAAGGTTCGAGTTTCGCGTCTGGCTCAGCGCCAGCTCCTGGCTACGCATATTGTTGAGCTGCTGCTCGACCTCGGCCTGCTTTTCCAAAGTCGAGAGCTGGAGCTCGGCATTCGACAGGACCGCGAGCAGCTGGCCTTGCGTAACCTGTGCACCGTCCTCGACCAATTTCTTGTCGACCCGGCCGCCCTCGACCGCGTCAAGATAGACCGTCACGAGCGGCGTGACTCGAGCGCGAAGCGGCAGGAAATCGTCGAATGTTCCCGACCGCACTTCTCCAATGGCGAGGCGGTCGCGATTGACCGAGACGGCGTCGGAGCGCGGGGCGAACATCCAGAAAAGAAAGATCAGCAGCAACACAGCGGCGGCCGCACCGCCGATGAAAATCCTCTTGTCGATCCGCTTGCGAAGGATGACGCGGTCCATCGCGCCGCCGCTGACGGCTTCGGTGGGTGCCTTCTGGCGCAATTCTACGAGCCTCACTGTCCACCTGTGGGCAGTGAGTGTCCGGAAGCGGACACGGCCAGAACCGTCTTCTCGGGCGATTTCCCTCTGCGGGGTAAATTCGGCACAGCATTCATGACCCTTATCGCTGCAAGCGCTGTGCCAAATGGCTGCAGGCGGAAATTGAAGTCCGCCACTGTTCGTTTCCGGACAGCAGCGCTACGGAAGTAGCGTGACGCAACCGTTCAGCCTTGCCGTCGTCGTCGACGATGATCCGGATATCGCGCTCGCCGCGCGCCTGGCGCTTCGCGACCTATTCGAGCGGATCGAGACGCTGGGTTCGCCCGCCGAGCTGCTTCCGCTGCTTAAGAGCGAGAGCCCGGACGCGATTCTGCTTGATCTCAACTTCGAGCGTGGAGCGACCGATGGCCGTGAGGGGCTCAACTTCCTGTCGCGCATCATGCAGCTCGAGCCCGATGCGGCGGTGGTGATCATCACCGCGCACGGCGCCGTGTCGATCGCCGTCGAGGCGCTAAAGGCCGGGGCGAGCGACTTCGTCGCCAAGCCATGGAGCAACGAGCGCCTGTCAGCGACGGTCCGGAGCGCCGCGGCGCTCCGCCGTAGTCGGATCGACGCCAAGACCGAGCGAGGCAGAGCGTCCGAACTCGCGCCGACCACCGATACGCCCCTACTCGGCAAATCGGCCGCAATGGATCGGGTGCGGATGCTGATCGATCGCGCTGCGCCGACCGACGCCAACGTCCTGATCCTCGGCGAGAACGGCACAGGCAAGGAGATCGTCGCGCGCGAGATCCACCGGCTGTCGCGTCGCAGCGGCCATCCGATGGTCTCCGTGGACCTCGGCGCGACCGCGGAGACTTTGTTTGAGTCCGAGTTGTTCGGTCATGTCAAAGGCGCCTTCACCGGCGCAGACAGCGAGCGGATGGGGCGGCTCAAGGCCGCCGACCAAAGCACGCTTTTCCTGGATGAAATCGGCAATTTGCCGCTTCACCTCCAGCCCAAGCTGCTGACTGCGCTTGAGCAGCGAGAAGTGGTGCCAGTCGGCGCAAACAAGCCGGTCCCCATCGACGTCCGCGTCGTCGCTGCAACCAATGCATCGCCTGCGCAACTCGCCGACGAAAAGCGCTTCCGCCAGGATCTCCTGTTTCGGCTCAATACGATCGAGATCGAGCTGCCGCCGTTGCGCGAGCGGCGCGAAGACGTGCCCATCCTGCTCGACCATTATCTGGGTCTATATTCCAAGAAGTACGATAAGCCGCAGCGTAAGATACCCGCGGACGTTCTGGAAGTGCTGGTCGCGCACGACTGGCCCGGCAACGTCCGCGCCTTGCGCCATGCCGCCGAGCGCGCGGTAATCATGGCCGACGGCGATAGCTACCGCCTCGACGACTTCCCGCTCCCCACGCGCTCACAGGCTGCGTCCGTCGCGGCGGTCACCGAGACCCTCAACCTCGACCAGCTCGAAAAGCAGATGATCGAGCGGGCGCTCAGGATGCATCATTTCAACGTGTCGCTCGCCGCCGCAGAGCTCGGCCTGTCGCGCGGCGCGCTCTACCGGCGCATGGAGAAGCATGGACTTTAGGCGCAAGTTCGAGTTCGGGCTCGCCTGGCGCACGATCCTCCTTATCGGCGCGATCCTGCTGATTTTGAAGGCCGCGGCGACGCCGGGCGTCCGCGCCGGGCTCGTTGTCGCTGCGCTGATTGGGATCGCCGCATTGGCGAGCCTGTGGGAATTCATCCGCCGCACCAATTTCCTGGTGTCGCGCTTCATCGAATCCGTCCGGTTCGAAGATTATTCCCAGCGCTTCTCGGACCCGTCGGGGGGCGGCTTCGACGTGCTTGGGCAGACGCTCGATCGCGCCCTGAAGATGCTGCAGGCGCGTCACACCGAGGAAAGCGCCGAAGCACGCTATCTCTCTGCGATCGTCGACGATGCTCCAAGTGCGCTGCTTACGGTCGATCGGGGAGGCCGTGTCGAGTTGCTGAACAAGGCGGCGCGCGAGCTGTTTGCTCGCCATCCCCTGAACCGGATCGATGATCTCGAAAGCCTGGGCCCGGAGCTCTCGGCGGCCGTCCGGCTGCCTGCCGGCTCGCGAAAGATCACCCGGCTGATCCTCGACGGGGTACCGCAAAAGGCGATCTTCGCGTCGGCCCAGGTGGCGCGGCTCGACCAACCGGTGACGGTTCTTTCGATCTTGCCGGTTCAAAGCGAGCTTGGAGCCCTGGAAGTTGCGGCGCAGGCGGATCTGGTCCGAGTGCTGACTCACGAAATCATGAACTCGCTAACGCCGGTGACCTCGCTCGCCCGAACCGGTGCCGAGCTGGTCGCCACTGCGGCGAAGAGCGATGCCGGACTGGCAGATGCGAAAATAGCGACCGAAACCGTCGCTCGCCGCGCCGAAGGCATTTTGCGCTTCGTCGAAAGCTACCGCGAGTTCGCGCAGGCCCCCGACATCCACCGCCGCCAGTTCAAGGCCAAGCCATGGGCCGAGGAGATCATGCGGCTTGCGTTGGCCAATGCCGCCGAACGCAAGATCGATGCACGGATCGAGGTCGAGCCGAAGACGCTCAGCCTCAACGCCGACCCCGAGCTTCTCGCCCAGGCCCTGCTCAACCTGCTGCGCAACTCGATCCGCGCGACCGTGGATCATGATGAGGCGATCGTCGTTCTCGGCCTCGCGCGCGAAGCCAGCGGCCATTTCCGGATCGAGGTTCGCGACAACGGCTCCGGCATCCCCGAGGAGCGGCGCGAAGATATTTTCCTGCCCTTTTATACGACGCACAAAGGCGGCAGCGGCGTCGGCTTGAGCTTCTCCAAGCAGGTCGCGCTCGCCCACGGCGGGTCGATCTGCGCGCTGACGGCACCCGAGGGCGGAGCCAACATCCGGCTCGTCATTTGAGCAGGGGCTGGCGATGAAGGCGCTGATCGATCGCGATGGCGCGCTGTCGAGCGGGCTTGCCGACATCCGAACGCAATTCCAGGTCCCGACGAGCTTTCCGCAACCTGTGCTTGCTGAGGCCGAGGTGGCCGCGAGGCGCCCCATCACGGGTCGCGCTTACTGGACCGGCCGCGACTTCGCGACGCTCGATCCGGCGACCTCAACGGATCTCGATCAGGCATTTGCGATCGAACGATCGGGCGCTGACATCCTCCTGCACTATGCGATCGCGGACGTGGCCTGGTTCGTCGCCACGAATGATGCCGTCGATGCCGAGGCGTGGCGCCGCGGGACGACGATTTACATGCCCGACGGGAAGGCGAGCCTCTATCCCGAGCGGCTGAGCCAGGATGCGGCGAGCCTGCTTCCGAATGTCGACCGGCCGTCGGTCGTGTTCACGGTGCGCATCGGCCCGTCAGGAAAGGCCGTCCTCGACGGCGCCGGCCGGGCGCTGATCCGCTCGCGCGCAAAGCTCGCCTATGAAACTGTCAAAGCAGCAGATTTGCCGCGTGACTTCGGCGAGCTGTCGCGGAGGATCGATGCGGCGGAGGTTGCGCGCGGAGCGGCGCAGGTCGAGCCTCCGGAGCAGGAACTTGAGGTCGACGCCAGCGGCCATTTCACGCTCGCGTTCCGGCCACAGACCGAAGCGGAGATGCAGAACGCGGCGATGTCGCTTGCGGCGAACCTCGCGATCGCCGACTTGCTACTGGCGCATAAGACGGGTCTTTTCCGTGTCATGCCGGAGCCGCAGGATTGGGCCGTCCACCGGCTGCGTCACACGGCCAAGGCCCTTGGGCTGGAATGGCCGCACGGCGAGAGCCTGAAAGAATTCGAGCGAAGCCTCGATCAGACCAAACCACGCGACGCCGCGTTCATGGCAGCGGTTCGACGAGCGGGGCCGCGGGCGTCCTATGCGCCGTACCGCGACGGCGTGGTCCCATGGCATTCGGCGATGGCGGCGACCTACGCCCATGCGACGGCGCCGTTGCGGCGGCTTGCAGACCGCTATGTTATCGAAGCTGTGCTGCAAATCATTGCTGGAGGCACGGTCTCGGGAGAGTTGAGTGAGGCCTTCGAGCGATTGCCCGCCGTCATGACAGCTGCGGAGGAGAAATCGGGGCAAGTGGATCGCGCGGTGCTCGACCTCGCCGAAGCGGCGATGCTTCAAGGACGCGAAGGAACGAAGTTTTCAGCCGTCGTGACCGACCTCGACGATCGGGGCGCTCGAATCCAGCTGACGGATCTCGCGGTAGTGTCCAGGGTCGACGGCAAGGGTGCGCTGCCGGGTGACTCCGTTACGGTCGAATTGGTCTCCGCCGACGTCGCTCATCGGCAGATCAAATTTCAACGCGTCGACTAAAGGCGTCGCTCATTGCGGGATCTCGACGTGGCCGCCAAAGCCGAACCGCATCGCGGAGAGGAGCTTGTCTGCGAAGCTTTCCTCCATCCGGCTGCGGTAGCGGGCGAACAGTGCGGCGGTGAGGACGTTGGCCGGAACCGCTTCCTCCATCGCTGCGTCGACCGTCCACTGGCCCTCGCCGCTGTCGGCGACGTGGCCGGAGAATTGGTGAAGGTCATGATCAGCGGCGAGCTCGACTGCGCAAAGATCGAGCAGCCATGACGAGATCACCGACCCCCGCCGCCACACTTCGGCGACGTCAGGAAGGTTGATCGTGAAGCGCTGGTCCTCCGGAAGCTTGTCCGAGGCGCGGCCCTTCAGGACGTCGAAGCCCTCGGCATAGGCCTGCATCAGGCCATATTCGATGCCGTTGTGCACCATCTTCACGAAGTGGCCGGCGCCGGCAGGCCCGGCATGAAGGTAGCCGCGTTCGGCCCGTCCGTCGGCGCCGTCGCGGCCAGGTGTCCGCGAGATCGTTCCGTAGCCGGGTGCGAGCGTGTCGAAGATCGGGTCGAGCATGTCGACGACCGGCTTGTCGCCACCGATCATCAGGCAATAGCCGCGCTCGAGTCCCCACACGCCTCCGGACGTGCCGACGTCGACATAGTGAATGCCATGCTCGGCGCACTCACGATAGCGGCGGATGTCGTCCTTGTAGAAGGTATTCCCGCCATCGATGACGATATCGCCGGGCTGGGCGACCGCCCTTAGCGCCGTGATCGTGTCTTCGGTCGGACCGCCCGCCGGCAACATGACCCAGAAGATCCGCGGAGCTTCCAGCTCCGCGACGGCGTCCGCTAGCGAGGCGGCGCTAGTGGCGCCCTCGCCTTCCAGGTCCCGGACTGCATCCTGATTACGATCGAAGGCCACGACTTGATGGCCGCCACGCATCAGGCGCCGCGAGATATTCGCTCCCATCCGGCCAAGGCCGATCACAGCAATGCGCATTCTGGAAACCCCATGAAGGATGAACCGCTACGGAGTGCACCGCTAGCGTTCCAGTCATCCGCTTTCCATGTGTGTTTACAACTGTAATCGAATCGACTACAGACGTAATCGAAAGGAGCCGCCGTGGACACGCGGATCAGTGATGCCGAGCTGGAGGTGATGGAAGCGCTGTGGGCGAGCGGCGACCCGCTAACAGCAACGGAGGTGGCCGAGCGCATTCCTGCCGAGCGCGGCTGGTCGCTCGCAACCGTCAAGACCATGCTCTCGCGGCTGACCACAAAGGGCGCGATCACCTTCACCGAGGAAGGACGCCGCTATCTTTACGCGCCCGCAGTCGCGCGCGACTCCTATGTCGGACGCGAGTCACAGCGGTTCGTCGACCAATTGTTCGGCGGCCGCCTATCGCCGCTTGTCGCCCGTCTCGCCGAAGCCGATGCCCTCGACGATGACGATATCGCGGCGATCGAAAAGATCCTCAAGGAGCTGAGGCAATGACCGATTGGCTGTTGCATACGTTGCTCGCCACCTCCGAGCTGATCCTCATCGTCCTGATCGTGCGTGAACCCGTCAGAAGGTTCTTCGGATCGCGCGTCACCTACGGCCTGTGGCTGATCCCATTGGCAAGGCTGTTCATGCCGACGCTTACCCACACGATCGAGCGAAGCGTCCCGGCGGAAACGACGTTTCATCTTTCAGCCAGTGAGCCCGTGTGGATGGCGCATGTCGCAGCTCCTGCTCCCACGCTGTTCGAGCAGCTCGGAGGCTGGCCGGCACTTGCTCTTGCGCTCTGGCTCACTGTAGCTGCCGCCCTGTTCCTCAGCCGAATGATCGCGTTTCATCGGGACCGCAGCGCGATCCTGCGCTCGTCCACGGGCGAAACGCTGATCGGCAGGGTGCGTCTTATTCGAACGCCGGAGATCTCCAGCCCTGTCGCGCTGGGCATCCTGAGGCCGATCATCGTCGTACCGTTGGACTTCGAACGGCTGTACGGCGACCGCGAACGCAAGCTCGTCCTCGATCACGAGCTGGCGCACCATCATTCCGGCGACCTCGTCGCCAACCTCTTCGCCTTTGTCCTTCTCTGCCTCCAGTGGTTCAACCCACTCGCCTGGGTCGCTCACGCCGCTTTCCGCTTCGACCAGGAAGCCGCTTGCGACGCCCGGGTTCTGGACAAGGCGCCGGCTGCCGATCGCGCCAGCTACGGCCGTGCAATCGCAAAAGCCGCTTCGGGGCGGGCGCTGCTCTTCGCGAGCGCGCTCGATCGTCCAACCAGCCTGCAAAGGAGGCTTCAATCCATGCTTCGTTCCCCAAGTCGAACCCGCCGCATTGGCGGGCGCGTTCTGATCGTCACTGCAATCGCCGCTGCCCTGCCGCTCACCGCGAGCCACGCAGTCGAATATGTGATCACGGCGGCCCCCGCGGTGCCGAGCGCTGCGGCGCAGTCGGTTCCACGTGCCGCGATGCCGGTCGTCGCGGCTGTCTCGGCCGCAGCAATCCAGCCAGCCGCAGTGACGCGGGCGGCAGCTTCCTCCGATTACGATGTAACCTCGAAAGACGGCGAACATTACGACCTCAGCGCTGGACCGGAAAGCTCCGATGAAAATATGAGCATCAACCGGGATTTCGTGACGATCGACGGCAAGAAAAAGCGCTGGGAAGAGCTCACTCCCGCCGAATATGCGCGCGTGAAGGCGGCGGTCGCCAAGGCGCGGACTGAGCTAGCGAATACGCATATCGATGGAGCCAGGCTTCAACGCGACCTCGCCAATCTGCCGGACCAGGCAAAGATCGCGCAGATGCAGAGCCAGCTTGCGGCGACGCACGCCAAGCTTGCGGAAAGTGCCAGCAGGATGGACGCAAAAATTGCCGCGGCGCGCGCTGCCGGACGTCAGCCAGACGATCTGGAGTTAGCAATCAGCGAAAAGCTCCGGTCCCTGCAGAATGTCGATTTGTCCGAAGCGATGCGATCCCTTTCGAACATCGACAGTAAGAAGATCGCTCAGCAGGTTGCGGGCGCGCAGCAATCAATTGAGCGGGCGAAGATGGAGCTCGACCAGATCCAGGCGCGCATCGACGCCGACCCGCGGCACTAAGCTCGAAGCGGCGACGGAGGGAAACCTCCAAGCCGGGCGTCCGTGGCTGGAGGCAGCCGCGGACGCTTTTTTTGAGCGAGGAGAGCTCAAGCGATTCGTCATTGCAGCGCGATGCCCTTACGCTGGTCCTCCGTGCGGGAAGGCATCACTCCGACCGGCGCAATCGAACTTGGGTTTCGAGCCGACCTCGTCGCCATGCGCGACGATTTCACCGTCACTCAGACGTGGATCGGCGGGGTACCCTCCGCCTAGCGGCGGCCATTATGTGAACGAAAGGTCATTGGCAGAGGGGACGCTCTCGAATTAGCGCTCAAACCATGGCCGAACGGCAGGTGTTCTACGATCCATCGGGCCGGCGCGGAAAGCGCTTCAGGCTCGCGATCCTGCTGTTCGTCCTTCTCAATATCCTGACGATTGCGGCGCTGTTCGCGACGATCTACGTGGCTCCGGCGCAGCAGCCGCTGCCGGTCGCGCTGGAGCATGGAATCGCGCAGCCAAGGCCCAAGTCGACCCTTCTCGCGCGGACGAGCCGGCAGGTGAACCTCGCAATTCGCAGACTGCTCGGCACCCAGCCGCCGAGCCCGCGGCTCGTCGGAGCTCGAAGAGCGACCGCGGTCGCTACTGCGATGAGCAAGCCGCTCTACGTCGGCTTCTACGGAGCCTGGGACGAGAACTCGACATCGTCGCTCCGCCGGCACATCAATGATCTCGATTGGCTTGCACCCGTTTGGGTGACCGTCACAGGTCCGAACCACCAGTTCAATGTGCTCGATGACCGCAACGGCAGGGCGGTGATCAACACGGCCGCACACCGGCCGCTGATTCTTCCAGTCGTCCAGAATTTCGCCAACGGCCAGGTCGACGCTGCCGGAATCAAGGGAATGCTGGCAGATCCGCGGCTCAGGAAGCAATTTCTGGATAAGTTTGAGGCGTTTCTGCTCACCAATCACGCTTCGGGCGCGGTGTTCGATTTCGAGCAGCTCGATCGACCTTCGCAATTCAATTACCTGCTGCTGTTGCGGGAGGCGCGCGTGCGCTTCGCCCGTCACGGCTGGCTGGTGACGGTCGCGGTTCCCGTCGACGAAAGCTGGCCGCTGAGGGCGTTCGCCGCAGTCGCCGATAAGCTTTTCGTCATGGCCTATGATGAACATTCGAACGACGGTCCGCCAGGGCCGATCGCCTCGCAACAATGGTGGGCGAGCGTCGTCGCCAACGCCCTCCGGCAAATCCCCCGCGACAAGGTCATCGTGACCATCGGCAACTATGCCTACGACTGGCACGACGGCACCGGCGACCCGGACAACGTCGAAGAAGCCTGGGTCGATGCCGGCGACAGCGACGCCCCGCCTGTCTTCGACCGGGCGACAGCGAACAGTACTTTTTCCTACGCGGACGAGAATGGCGATCAGCACACAGTCTGGCTTCTCGATGCGGCGAGTGCCTTTAACGAACTGACACTACTTGACCGCGTGGGAGTGCGTGAGGTCGCAATGTGGCGCATCGGCGCCGAAGACCCGGCACTGTGGTCGATCTTCGGCCGCAACGTGCAGGTCCCACGAAGCGCGGCCGGCCTCATCCACCTCGCCGAGGGCACCAATGTCGACATCGAAAATCCCGGAGAAATCCTGCGCATTACGGCGTTGCCGACGCCGGGCCTGAGGCGCCTGACTTTTGCGCGGGACGGGCTGCTGTCCAACGTCGATTTCGTCCAGGTGCCGCGGCCCTACACGATCACCCGCACGGGTTATCGCCGGGGCCTCGTCGCGCTCACCTTCGACGACGGTCCGGACCCGCGCTGGACACCCAAAATATTGGACGTCCTCAAAGCCAAGCACGTCCCGGCGACCTTCTTCGTCGTCGGCGAAAACGCCCTGACAGAGAGGAGTTTACTCGAGCGCGAAGTCCGCGAGGGTCACGAGGTCGGAAGCCACACCTATACGCACCCGAACCTGGCCACGGTGAGCAAGACGCAAGTCCTGTTCGAGCTGAACGCGACGCAGCGCCTGTTCGAGGCGTTCACCGGACGAACGCTGAAGCTGTTCCGAGCGCCCTTCTTCGGCGACGCCGAGCCGACGACTGCAGACGAGGTCCTGCCTGTCCTCGACGCGCAGAACCGCGGCTATGTCTCGGTCGGGCTCCACGTCGACAGCGAGGACTGGCAGCGTCCCGGCGTCCCGACGATCGTCAACAACGTCCTTTCAAGGATCCTGTCGGCGCCAGCGACATGCGACGACACATCGGAATCGCAATGCAGCCGCAACGTCGTGCTGCTCCACGATTCGGGCGGTGACCGGAGCCAGACGATCGCCGCGCTTCCCATTATCATCGATCAGCTGCGCGCTCGCGGCTATCGCTTCGTTCCCGTTTCGGAGCTTGCGGGGCTCTCGCCGATGCAGGCCATGCCGCCGCTCTCGCCGTCGGATCACACCGCAGCACGCGTTGACCTCGCATTGTTCGAATTCATTGGATTCGGGATCCGTGTCCTTGGGTTCCTGTTCGCGGCAGCGATCACGCTCGGGATTGCTCGCGCGCTCACTCTCACCGGGCTCGCGCTCGCTTCCGCATGGAGGGAGCGGCGTCGGGCAAAACCGGCGATTGACCCGGCAACGTTCGTCAGCGTGCTGATCCCCGCGTTCAACGAAGAACGCGTCATCGAACGGTCGGTCGCGCAGGTCCTCGCCAGCGAGCAGGTGCACGTCGAGGTGATCGTCATCGACGACGGTTCCAAGGACCGGACGTCGGAGATCGTCGCCAAGGCATTCGGGAGCGAGCTGCGGGTTCGCTTGCTCACCCTTGAAAATGGCGGGAAGGCGCGCGCGCTCAATCACGGCCTTGAGCTTGCAACGAGCGAGATCGTTGTTGCACTGGACGCGGACACGCAATTCGAGCCGAACACGATCGCCCGGCTGGCGCGCTGGTTCGCGGCTGACGATCGGCTCGCGGCAGTCGCGGGCAACGCGAAAGTCGGCAACCGCGTCAACCTGGTCACGAAATGGCAAGCACTCGAATATGTGACGGCGCAGAACCTGGAACGGCGAGCGCTGGCGCGGCTCGGCGCGATGATGGTGGTGCCCGGCGCCGTCGGGGCGTGGCGCAAGAAAGCAATTCTGGAAGTCGGTGGCTATCCCCCCGACACTTTGGCCGAGGACCAGGACCTCACGATCGCCGTGCAGCGGGCCGGCTGGTGCGTGGCCTATGACCAGGGAGCAGTCGCCTGGACCGAAGCGCCGCAGACCTTCCGGCAGCTGGCGCGGCAGCGGTTCCGCTGGGCGTTCGGGACGATCCAATGCGTCTGGAAGCACAAGAGAATTCTTGCCGACGGGGAGCCGCGCGGCCTCGCCTTTATCGGCGTCCCGCAGGCGATCGTCTTCCAGCTCCTGTTCGCGCTCGTCTCGCCGATCATCGATCTTGCGTTGCTGGTGAACATCTTCGCCACCGCCAGCTCGATCCATGAGCATGGCTACACGGCAGTGAAGGGCGACCTGCAGCTGGTAGCCTTGTTCTGGATCCTGTTCGCGGCGATCGATCTCACCGCTGGCCTGATTGCGATGGCGCTTGAGCGGAGAGAGGATTGGCGGCTGATGGCCTGGCTGCTGCCACAGCGCTTCGGATACCGCCAGATCATGTACTATGTCGTGATCAAGGCTGTTGTGCAGGCGCTTCGCGGACCGCGCGTCGGCTGGTCGTCGATCGCGCGAACCGGCAAGGTGAACATGGGCGGCCGCTCAGAATCGCGGCTTTCAAGATTGCTTAGGTTCATCAGCGGCCGTTATTCGGCACGGCGAGACCGTGACCGAAAAAGCCCCGCCTCGAAATAGTTTGACGAGAGTGCGCCTGCTGCTGTGGGCCCTTGTCGCGTTGGCCATCATCGGCGCCATTGCGCTGTACGCGATCCCCTATTCTGAAACGCGCTCGCCGCCCGTGCAGACCGTCCCGGCGAAGAGCAATTTCGGAGGTATGTTCACGCTCGTCGGCGCGGATGGCAAGCCCTTCTCGAGCCAGGCGCTCGCCGGTAAGCCATACGCGCTCTATTTCGGCTTCACGCGCTGCGGCGACGTCTGTCCGACGACACTGTCACGGCTTGTGAAATTGCGGCGGGAGGCCGCCAACGACCAGGCGATGCACATCGTCTTCATCACCATCGATCCGGCAAACGACGGGCCGAAGGAAGTCGGCCAATATGCGACCCTGTTCGATGCTCCGATCATCGGCCTCACGGGCTCACAGGCGCAAATAGACCAGGTGAAGAAGCAGTTCGGCATCTACGCTCAGGCTGTTCCCAATGCGCCGATGGGCCAACAGATGGAGCATACGGCGACGGTGCTTCTGTTCGATCCGCAAGGAAGGCTCGCCGGAACGATCAGGCCCGACGATCCAGACGCGGACGCCCTCGCGAAGATCAGAAAGCTGATTAGCTGACAGTTGGAACTCGCGGGCGTTTGCGCCACTTGAGAGCGGATGGCGCGCTACCGGCCTGATCCCGAAATCCTGACGCTCGGGCCCGATTTCTACGATCCCGTCCAGCCGGCGCGCTTTCCAAAATGCATCCCGCGGTTTGTGAACGAGCGCTGGGCCGAGCGCGCCGGTCTGGACCTCGAAGAAGAGGGCTGGTGCCGGCACTTCTGCCGGTTCGAGGCACTGCGCGATAATCTCAGCGAGCCGCTAGCGCTCCGCTATCACGGGCATCAGTTTCGCGTGTACAATCCGGAGATCGGGGACGGCCGTGGCTTCACTTTCGCTCAGCTGCGCGATGAAGATGGTCGCCTGCTCGATCTCGGAACCAAGGGCTCGGGACAGACACCCTACAGCAGGCATGCGGACGGCCGTTTGACGCTCAAGGGCGGGGTGCGCGAAGTGCTCGCGACCGAGATGCTCGAGGCGCTCGGCGTGAACACGTCGAAGAGCTTCGCACTGTTCGAGACGGGCGAGGCGCTGGAGCGCGGCGACGAGCCCTCCCCTACCCGATCGTCGGTTCTAACCCGGCTCAGCCACGGTCACACCCGGATCGGCACCTTCCAGCGGCTCGCCTTCTTCGGCGATGTCGATAACATCAGGAAGCTGACGCGCTATTGCCTCGAGAATCTGTATTCAGAAGAGCCGAGCGACGATGATGCGGAAAACGCGCTCCAGCTGTTCGACCTCGTCAGCGCTGCAACGGCGACCCTCGCCGCATCCTATCTCGCTGCAGGGTTCGTCCATGGCGTGCTCAATAGCGACAATATCAACATCACCGGCGAGAGCTTCGACTATGGCCCCTGGCGCTTCACGCCCTACTGGGAGCCGGAGTTCACCGCCGCATACTTCGATCATTATGGCCTCTATGCGTTCGGGCGGCAGCCGGAGGCGATTCACTGGGACTTGGCGCAACTCGCCGGCTGCATGTCGCTGATCGCTGAAGGGCCGGCGCTCTCCGACATGCTCGCCGGCTGGAGCAGCCGATTTGAGCAGGCGCTTGTCGATGCAATGGTCGGCCGCCTCGGCATTGAGCGCGGCGCCAACGACCGAGACGCCGCTGCCGGATTGATCAAGGTTCTGGCGACACGCGCGGAAACGATCGACCGCATCTTCTTCGACTGGCGCGGCGGCCATGATCCGGGAGTGGAAGCTTACCCCGCCGACGAATTTCGCGAGCTCGCGAAATTGCTCGAGGGGCGGCAGCGTCCGAAGACGCATCCATATTGGTCATCCGACGGGCCATGTTCGATGCATATCGAGGAAGTGGAAGCGATCTGGTCGGCAATCGCCGAGCGCGATGACTGGCAGCCTTTTAACAACAAGGTTAAGGCCATTCGGCTAATGGGGGAAGCAATCGAACAGGATGCACGGGCAGGTTGACAACAGATCCGATGTGGAGGGGCACATTCCGGTGAGCGGAACGCTCGTTTCGACCGACCCGTCGACCGGTGAGGAAATCTGGTCAGGCTCCGTTGGCGATGCCGCCGCTGAAGTCGCTGCCGCGCGCGCCGCCTGGCCGGCATGGGCCGCGCATTCGAATGCCTTTCGGATCGAGGCGGTGCGCCGCTTCGCAAACGTCGTCCGCAAGAAAGAGCAGGAGTTTGCCGAGCTGATCGCTCGCGAAACCGGCAAGCCTTTGTGGGAAGCGCGCACCGAAGTCGGCGCAGTGGTCAACAAGGTCGAGATTTCGATCGAGGCCTATGCTGAGCGCACGCCCCAGCGGAAGATGGAGGCCGCGATGGGTAACCGCATTGCGGTCCGTCACAAGCCGCATGGGGTCGTTGCGGTGCTCGGGCCCTATAATTTCCCCGCGCATCTTCCCAACGGCCACATCGTTCCGGCGTTGATCGCCGGCAATGCGGTCGTATTCAAACCATCTGAAAAAACGCCCGCCACCGGACAATTCCTGGTCGACTGCCTCCACGAAGCGAAGGTGCCCGAGGGCGTCGTTCGGCTTCTCATCGGAGGTCCTGATCAAGGGCGCTCGCTCGCAGGGCAGCAGGGGATAGACGGACTGCTTTTCACTGGATCGGCACGTGCGGGGCTGTCGCTTCACAAGCAGTTCGCCGAGACTCCGCAGAAGATCCTCGCGCTCGAGCTCGGCGGGAACAATCCGCTCGTGATCTGGCACGCGAAGGACATCGAGGCGGCAGCAATCCTTGCCGTCCAGTCGGCTTTCCTGACCGCGGGCCAGCGCTGCACCGCCGCGCGGCGGCTGATCGTCGAAGAAGGCAAGCACGAAGCGCTGGTCGCCGCGATCAAGAAGCTGACCGACCGGCTGATCGTCGGCGAACCATTCGCTGACCCGCAGCCGTTCATGGGACCGGTGATCGACAATGCCGCGGCCGACCACGTGCAGGAGCAGTGGCTCAACCTGATGATGAAGGGTGGAAAGCCGCTCTGCCGTCTGGATCGTCCCGACAAGGAGAGGCCATTCCTCACGCCCGCGCTGATCGACGTCACGGAAGTCCGCGACCGCCCGGACGAGGAGATTTTTGGACCGGTGCTGCAGGTCATCCGGGTCGAGAACTTCGACGCCGCAATCGAAGAAGCGAACAACACCCGCTATGGCCTCGCCGCCAGCCTGATCGGCGGAAGCCCCGAGCTTTACGACACGTTCTGGGCCAACGTCCGTGCCGGCGTCATTAACTGGAACAAGCCAACCAACGGCGCCCCCTCCAACGCACCGTTCGGCGGAATCGGCCTGTCTGGCAATCACCGCCCGAGCGCCTTCTACGCCGCAGATTATTGCGCGTATCCGGTGACCAGCAGCGAGGCCGATCGCGCCCGCGCCACGATCGGCGAGGGCCTCCGCGATCCGAACATGCAGGAAGACTGAGGCCGACGCGCTGAAACAAGTTCCATGCGCCAGCCGTTCGGCACCGCATGACAAACAACAGATGGATCGGTACGGCCCTCGGCCTTGCCCTGTGCACCACCGCGCTGGCGGATTGTAATTACAGTAGCCAGAACACCAATCAGAGCGAGGCGACGAACGCGTCGGCCGGAAACCCTCAGGTCTCCTGGACTTCGGACACGGAGAAGCAGCTTCGCGACGCGATCGCCGGCGCGCCTGCGAATGGGCTGAAGCCGGAGCTATTCCTCAAAGGCGGCGAAAGGGGCGCAGCGCTGACCGACGCCGCGATGAAATATGCGTCGGCACTGGCCAACGGTTATTCAGATCCAACCCAGCTCCACGAGGTCTACACGATCCCCCATCCGAAGGTGGACGTGCGCCAGGGGCTGCTCGACGCCATCCAGAAAAAAGACGTGAAGGGCTGGCTGGACTCGCTCGTGCCCCAGACTGACGAATATCGAGCGCTTAGCCAGGCACATCTGCACTTCCTTCAGCTCGCGGCAAAGTCGCAGTTCCAGCCGGTCCCCGATGGCAAGCCGATCAAGCCGGGCGGCCATGATCCTCGGATGCCGCAGGTCATTGCTGCCTTGCAGGCAGTTGGATATCTGAACGCGCCTCAGGCCGAGGGAAACGCCAACGGCAAGCCTTCGCAACAGCCTGCCGCAGCCTCGACCGTCTATTCATCAAACCTGATCGCGGCGGTGAAGGCACTGCAGGGCGATTATGGATTCAAGCAAGACGGGATCATCGGCGGCAATACGCTCGACGCGCTGAACGCCGGACCGGCCTATCGCGCCCGTGAGCTCGCCGTGGCGATGGAACGGTTGCGATGGCTACCGCGCAATCCGCCGGCGACGCGCATCGACGTGAACACCGCCGCCTCCTTCCTCGACTATTTCCGGGACGGGCAGCACGTCGACCATCGCAAGGTGGTCGAAGGTGAGCCCGACAAACCGACGCCGCAGCTGCAGGCGCCGATCGTCAATCTGGTTGCCAAGCCGACCTGGACGGTGCCCAAGGGCATCGGAATCAAGGAGCTGTCGACAAAGAGCCAAGGCTGGCTTCAGCAAAACGGCTTCGTCCTGAAGGGCGACCAGTACGTCCAGCAGTCCGGCCCGAAGAATTCGCTCGGCCTGGTCAAGTTCGACATGGATGACAAGGAAGCGATCTATCTTCACGACACGCCCGCAAAGGCGTTGTTCGGAATGGACGATCGTCACCGCAGCCACGGCTGCGTCCGTGTCGAGAACGCCGTCCAGTTTGCGACGATGCTCGCCCAGCAGGAAGGCGTTCTCGACAAGTTCCAGCAGGCGATGCAGGGCGAGGACGAGACCTTCATCAAATTGCCGAAGCCGGTTCCCGTGCGGCTGCTTTACCAAACGGCGTTCTGGGACGGATCAAAGGTCCAGTTCCGCCAGGATGTTTACGGCTGGGACGACAATGTCGCGAAGGCTCTGGGGCTCGAGCCAGGTCCGCCGCAGAAGATCGAGCAGCCGGAGAGCAGCGACGAGATCGCCCCATAAAAGCTGAGGGCGCCAGAACCGCGTCCGGCGCCCTCACCCCCTCCCCACGCGCAGGCGGTCAGCCGCGCATCGTCTCGTGCGTCAGTTGCGCATTTCCGGAATGTAGCCCTCGTCGACGGCGTCGCTGAACTTTGTGGTCCGGCCATCGAAGCGGACGCGGACGATTCCAGTAGAACCGTGCCTTTGCTTGGCGACGATGACCTCGGCCTTGCCCGCGGCGGAGGCGTATTTGGCGTTCCACTCCTCGTACTTGGCAAGCTTCTCCGTCTCGTTGGGCATCGGGTAATCGGGCTCGACGGCCTTCAGATAATAATCCTCGCGATAGATGAAGAGCACGATGTCCGCGTCCTGCTCGATCGAGCCCGATTCCCTGAGGTCCGAGAGCTGCGGGCGCTTGTCCTCACGCTGCTCGACCGCGCGGCTGAGCTGCGACAGGCCGATCACCGGAACGTCCAGCTCCTTAGCGAGCTGCTTCAGGCCGCGGCTGATCTCGGAGATTTCCTGGACGCGGTTCTCGTTCGAATTGCGACCGCTGCCCTGCAGCAGCTGGAGATAGTCGACGACGATCAGGCCGATGCCTTTCTGGCGCTTCAGCCGCCGTGCACGCGTACGCAGCGCGGCGATGGTCAGACCCGGCGTGTCGTCGATGTAGAGCGGCAGGCTCTGAAGCTCGGCCGCGGCGCGCGCGAGCTCGCGGAACTCCTGCTGGCTGATCTTGCCCGTACGCAGGTTCTCGGACGTGATCCCCGACTGCTCGGACAGGATACGCGTCGCGAGCTGGTCGGCCGACATTTCGAGGCTGAACAATGCAGCAGGGGCGCCCGACGATTTGCCCGATTCGATCCCATCGGCTGTGTCGCGGAGGAAGCGCCGCGCCGCCGCAAACGCCATGTTCGTCCCAAGCGCGCTCTTGCCCATGCCGGGACGACCGGCGACGATAATGAGGTCCGACTTGTGAAGGCCGCCAAGCTTTGCATTCAGCGCCTCGAGCCCGGTGGTGAAGCCCGAAAGATGGCCGCCGCTGTTGAGCGCCTTCTCGGCCATGTCGAGGGCGTCCTTGGTCGCTTCGGCGAAGCTCTTCGCCTTGCCTTCGGCGCCGCCTTCTTCCGCCACCTTGTACAGTTCGGATTCGGCGCGCTCGATCTGAGCGAGGGGGGCAACATCCTCACTCGTATCGAGCGCGCCCTCCACGAGATCGCGTCCGACGCCGACGAGGGCGCGCAACAACGCGAGGTCGTAGATCTGTCCGGCAAAATCGCGGGCGCCGATCACCGCTGCGCCGGAGCCCGTCAGCTGGGCCAGATAGGCCGGCCCGCCGACTTCCTTCATTCCCTCGTCGGCCTCGAACAAAGGCTTCAGAGTCACCGGGTTGGCGACGCGGTTCGAATCGGTCAGCCGCAAGATCGCGTCATAGATGCGGCCGTGTAGCGGCTCGAAGAAATGGTGCGGCCGCAGCTTCAGCTGGATGTCTTCGACCAGCCGATTGTCGATCATCAGCGCTCCAAGGAGCGCGGCCTCGGCCTCGATGTTCTGCGGAAGGGTTGAGGGCGGTTCTGACGCAGACTCGGCAATGCGGATAACTTCGGCCATGCGCGGCTCCTACGCTCGTGCGGCCCCACATCAAGCGCGAACATATGTAGCACGATTGTGGATAAGCGGTGCACGAATCATGCGCCTGCCCAAAGGAATTGCGGGAAACGCGAAACGGCGCTCATCCACAGAAATAATCGGCTCCAAATTGATGCCTTCGGACCGTCCCGTTACGCACTCCGCATGGCGATTTTGTCCGACCGCTGGATTCGCGACCAGGCCCAAAATCACGGGATGATCGAGCCGTTCGTCGAGGCGCAGCGGCGCGAAGGCTGCATCAGCTATGGTCTGTCGAGCTACGGCTATGACGCGCGGGTCGCTGACGAGTTCAAGATCTTCACCAACGTCGACAATGCTTTGGTCGACCCCAAGGACTTTGCGGTGAACAGCTTCGTCGACCGGAAGACCGACGTCTGCATCATCCCGCCCAATAGCTTTGCGCTGGCGCGGACCGTCGAATATTTCCGGGTGCCGCGCGACGTTCTCGTCATCTGCCTCGGCAAGTCGACCTATGCGCGCTGCGGGATCATCGTGAACGTGACACCGCTCGAGCCGGGCTGGGAAGGCCATGTGACCCTCGAGTTTTCGAATACCACGCCGCTTCCAGCGAAGGTCTATGCAAATGAGGGCGCGTGCCAGTTCCTGTTCCTCCAGGGCAACGAACCCTGCGAGGTGAGCTACGCCGACCGCGCCGGCAAATATATGGGGCAGAAGGGCGTAACCCTTCCGAAGCTGTGACCCGCGACGAAGGCGACGCGCTGGACGCTGCTGATTCGCTGGCCTTTGCGCGAGAACGGTTCCGGCTGCCCGACGGTGTGATCTACCTCGACGGTAATTCCCTTGGTGCGTTGCCCAAGGCTGCACCGGCCGCGCTGGCGAATACGGCGGAACGTCAGTGGGGCGATGACCTGATTGCCAGCTGGAACAAGCATGGCTGGATCGACTGGCCGACGCGCATCGCGGCCAAGCTCGCGCCGATCGTCGGCGCCAAGCCGAACGAGCTGCTGATCGCGGATTCGACCAGCGTCTGCCTGTTCAAGCTGCTTGCCGCCGCTGCCCTGGCGCGGCCGGGCCGCAAGACGATCCTCTCGCAGAAGCGCAATTTCCCGACCGACCTCTATGTTGCTCAGGGTCTCGCCGACATGCTTGGACTCTGCCTGAAAGCGGTCAATCCGGAAGAGATCGTCGGCACTATCGACCAAGACACCGCCGTCGTGACGCTGACGCATGTGGATTACCGTTCGGCGGCGTTCTACGACATGCGCGCAGTCAATGACGCGGTCCGGGCCGCCGGAGCGCTGGTGGTGTGGGATCTGTCGCACAGCGCCGGAGCGGTCGAGCTCGACCTCAATGCCAGCGGCGCCGAGCTGGCGATCGGCTGCGGCTACAAACATCTGAACGGCGGGCCCGGAGCACCGGCCTTCATCTACGTCGCCGAACGCCTGCAGGAGGAGCTTCAAAGCCCACTTCAGGGGTGGATGGGACATGCCGAGCCCTTCGCCTTCGTCGATGAGTACCGCCCGGCCGAAGGCATGCTCAAATTCCTGACAGGCACGCCGTCGATCCTCGCACTGGCCGCGCTCGAAGCCGGCCTCGACACGTTTAACGGCATTCCGATGGCTGACCTCGCCGCGAAATCGCGGGAGCTCTCGCAGCTGTTTGTCGACGAAGTCGAGGCTCGCTGTGGCGATCAAGTGAGTCTCGCGTCGCCCCGCAATTCGGCGCTGCGCGGCAGCCACGTCGTCTTCGGCCACGCGCAGGGCTATGCCGTGATGCAGGCGCTAATTTCGCGCGGCGTGATCGGCGACTTCCGCGCCCCAAACCTCATGCGCTTCGGCTTCTGTCCATTGTACAACCGCTTCAAGGAAATGGTCGAGGCGGCGGAGATCCTCGCAGACATTCTCGCCAGCCGCGAATGGGACCAGCCTCGCTTTCACGAGCGATCGAAAGTCACCTGATCGGCGCGTTCCTGAGGCGCGCTCCGTCCACGCTCCACGCGCCCGGTCCCGCCGCGGCGATGTAGAGGAAGATGAAGCAAAAGAGGATGGCGCCTTCTCCCTTGTTCGCCAGCGGCCAGAAGCCGCCAGTCCCGAAGTGCATCATCCAATAGCCGATCGCCATCTCGCCCGAGGCGATGAAGGCCGCGAGGCGCGTGAACAGGCCGATCGTCACGAGCACGCCCGCGACCAGCTCGATGACGCCGGCCGCCAACAGCAGTGGCGGCAACGGATGGACCGGGAACGGCACCGGGAAAGCAAAGAATTTCGACGTCGCATGCTCTAGGAAGAGCAAACCAGTAACGATGCGCAGAAGCGCCAGTGCCTGCGGTTGCCAACGGCCAAGCCAGGGTAATTCCATCTCGACGCCTCCTGCCGAATTGGTTCGGCGCATTAAGGCAGGGGTTCAACCCCGGCCAAGTGTCAGGCGTGTTCCTTCGCCTTCGCCTGATTCTCGGACGCATGCGCCGCATCTTCGGCAAGCAACTGCCGAGAACGATGGATCATCTCCACCCAGTCATGGAACGAATGGGCGAGCTTGGTCACGAGCTCCTTCAGCGGCCCATCCCTGAGGCAACCGCTTTCGTCGAAGCTGTCATCGGTGACGTGGCCCAGATAGGCCTCAGGCTGCTGCATCACCGGCATGTTGAGGAAGACGCAGGCCTGCCGGATCTGGTGATTGGCGCCAAATCCACCAATCGCGCCCGGAGACGCGGTGACGATCGCCGCCGGCTTCTTGTCGAACACGCTTTGGCCGTATGGCCGCGAGCCCACGTCGATCGCATTCTTGAGCACGCCGGGGACGCCGCGATTGTATTCGGGACTGCAGAAGAGGACGCCGTCGGCCGCGCCGACCTGCTGGCGAAAGCGCGTCCACTGTTCTGGCGGGTTCGCGTCAAGGTCCTGGTTATAGAGCGGGAGGTCGCCGATCTCGACCATCGAGCAGTCGAGGTTCTCGCCGCGAAGCGCGCAGATCGACCGCGCAACCCGGCGGTTGAGACTTCCCTCGCGGAGGCTCCCGACGATGATCGCGATCTTGTAGGTCATTGCGTCTCTCCTTGTCCCGCCACTCAATCCGCGGCGCACGCGAAGGTTGCTACGCTTTGGCCTGGAACGCCCCGATGAGCATGACGATGATGAGGACGCCTATGACCACAAGCAAGGCTACCTTCACGCGTCGGTGCCGCGCGCGGAGATCGGCGTCGTAAGCAACGACGTCGAGCCAATATTTGCCGGGACCTTCTTCCCGGATGATCCCTCGTCCCACCATGCGCTCGAACTGGCGGCGCTCGATATGGTTCTCGGGCTCGAACGGAACCGCGCGGTCGGGACGCACGGCGTCGTTACTGAAGAAATGATGCTGGATCTCTCGCCTGGCGCGGGCGACCAGGGCGGCTGCTGCGGTGGCCATGGCTGATTGTTATCGCTTGCGATTTCGGTTGGCTAGCGCCGCCGCGATTGGTGACGGATGTTGGGCGGACGGCCACGGCGGCCGCGTACGCGATCCTGTCGCTTGGGCGGTGAAGCCGCTCCATAGCTCCCTTCCGGAAGCTCGAAGCGCAGTGCGCCCGAGATCGGGTTCGATTCCGCAAGCCGCAACGTCAGGCGCTGGCCGACACGGTACGTCTCGCCCGTCTGATCGCCGACAAGTGCGCGCGCCGCTTCGTCATAGCGGAAATATTCGTGGCCCAGGTCCTTCGCCAGCAGCAGGCCGTCCCCGCCGAGATCCTCTACCGTAGCGAAGAAGCCGAACGGCTGGACGCCGGTAATCCGGCATTCGACCAGTTGCCCGACTTGGTCCGCAAGGAATGCCGCGACATAGCGGTCGATGGTCTCGCGCTCCGCCTCCATCGCCCGCCGCTCGAGCATCGATATCTGCTCACCGATTTGTTCGAACTTCTCGGCATCCGCTGCCGGCAGGCCGCCCTCGCCCAGCTTGTAGCCGCTCACCAGTGCCCGATGGACGAGCAGGTCGGCATAGCGGCGGATGGGCGAGGTGAAGTGGGCGTAGGTCGCGAGCGCGAGACCGAAGTGTCCGAGACGTTCCGGCCCGTAGCGCGCTTGCATCTGCGTGCGGAGCAGCTGCTCCATGATCTCCTCGCGCCCGTCGCTGTCGCCGACGCGCTCGATGACGCGGTTGAAGGTGCCGGGCTTGATAACCTGGCCGAGCGCGAACTCGATCCCGAACGTCTTCAGGTAATCCTTGAGCGCGACCAGTTTCTCTCGGCTAGGCGGCTCGTGGACTCGGTACATAACCGGCGACTTCTTCGCCTCGAGTGCCCGCGCCGCAGCGACATTGGCCGCAATCATGAAATCCTCAACCAGGCGATGCGCATCGAGGCGGTCGCGCGGCGCGATCGAGCTGATCCGGCCCTTCTCGTCGAGCACCACGCGCCGCTCGGGCAGATCGAGCTCCAGCGGATCGCGCTTATGCCGCGCAGCGAACAACGCCTGCCAGCAGCCCCACAGCGGCTTCAACGCTTTCTCGACGAGCTCCTGCGGCACCGGGCCTTCGACCTCTGGCATCCAGCAAACCGGAGAGGACACTTCGATCTTCTCTTCATTTGCAGCGTCGATCGCAGCCTGCGCATCTTCGTATGCAATGTTTGCAGATATGCAAACTTTCGCACGCGTGAACCGCCAGCTCTTGATCTCGCCCTCTTTGGAGATCTTGAGATGGCAGGCCATCGCAGCGCGCTCCTCGCCTTCCTTCAGCGAGCAGATGTCCGCCGACAGCTCCTCCGGGAGCATCGGAACGACGCGGTCAGGAAAATAGACGCTGTTGCCGCGCGCCCGCGCCTCCCGGTCAAGCTCGGAACCGGGCCGCACGTAGAAGCTAACGTCGGCGATGGCGACGATCGCGTTGAAACCGCCCTCCCCGTCGGCTTCCGCCCAGATCGCATCGTCGTGGTCGCGCGCGTCCTCGGGATCGATGGCGACGATCGGCAGGTGCGTCAGGTCTTCTCGTTCGCCGAGCTGCAGCTTCGAAATGCGATGCGCCTCGTCGATCGCTTCCTTCGAGAATTCCGCGCGCAGCCCGTGCTTGTGGATAGCAATAAGGCTGAAGCTCTTCGGCGCGAACGGGTCGCCAAGAACGGCGTCGACGCGAGCGCTGACCCGCGGCGGCCGGCCGCTGACCTCGCACAGCACGAGGTCTCCGGGCTCGGCATCCTCGATCTCGCTGATGAACAGCTCACGCCGCTCGCGCTTGTCGACCGGCGATAGCCAGAAGCGGTCACCTTCGCGGCGCACGACGCCGAGCACCAACTCGGCAGCGCGCTCGAGCTTCTTCATCGGATGCGCGACGTAGCCGCCGTCGCGCTCTTCGGTCCGGACGAGCACCCGATCGCCGATCCCAAGCGCGCTCCTGCGTCCGCGCTCAATCATGCGGACCCGCGGCGGCTGCCCTTCGGCATGCCATTGCTCGGGGACAGCCCAGACCGCGCCGCTGTCATCGACCGACTGCACGCGAAGCACCGTGACCTTCGGTACGCCACCTGACTTGTGGAAAGCGCGTCCGGGCGATGAGTCGATCAGCCCTTCGTCGGCCATGTCCTTCAGCAAGCGCTTAAGTTCGATCTTGTCCTGTCCCGAAAGGTGGAACGCACGAGCGATCTCGCGCTTGCCCGCGGGCTGATCCGACGAGGCGATGAAGTCGAGTATCTGCTTGCGTGAAGGCAGGCCCGGGGAGTGCTTGCGGGGCATGCCGACCTACGATCCGACCAAACCGAATGAGTGAAACCGGGGATCCTTCCACTTCCTCCACTTCGTGACCTTTGAGGAAGGGGAGATCATGGGTCCCGCCTTAAGCGATGTGCTTGCATGTAGGACAGTATTTTCAGCGCAGCTGGCTATCCTTGCTTCCGCGGCGGTTGATCGTGGAATGCACGACGGCCTTGTCGCGCTCGGATTGGCAGGCGACGCAGGTGCGCACGCCCGGCAGAGCCTCGCGCCGCTTCTTGGGGATCGGCTCGCCGCAATCGTCGCATTCCTCGGCGCTCTCGCCGCTGGGCGTGAGAGCACGGGCGCGAAGGACCGCGTCCTTCACGGTGTCGTCGATCTGGTCCTGAACCGCGCCGTCGCGCGTCCATCCGCCGGCCATAGTCGCTCCAACTATCGTCATGCTGCACTTGTTTCAGCATCCATTTAGGAGACGAACGCCGACCTGCAATGAAATTGGAATCGAAGATGACCGAAGGACAAACGAGTTCAGGATAACGGCTTTTTCGGAGGCGGCGCGACATAGGGATGGAAACCGCCGCCGGGTACAGCTGACGCGACGGGGCTCTCGAAGCCATCCTTGCTGACCGATGAGACTCCGAAGACCCAGTCGTCGACGCGAACGTGAGGCAAGATGACCTTGCACGTATCAGCGCACGTAGTCGCAGGCACGCTCCGCGACATCTTCCACTGGTTCGTATCCGTGCGCCGCCAACGAATGTTGTAACTGGCCGCCGCGGCCACGGGCGCCCAAGTCACCGTCGTATCCGTGCTGACTCCGCCTTCGACCTTCGGCTCGGGCGGCGGGGGAGCGCTGGCGATGGCGGCGAGCGCTGCGACGTTCAGCTTCGTCATCTTCGCGAGATACGGAAAATCGACATGGTCAATCGTGTCCCCGTACTTGATGCCGTTTTCGGTCCTCAAATCCTGGTGCTGCCAGTTGTAATTCTCGATCGCGACACTGATCCGAGCCGCCGGATAGCCGAACTGCAGGAACGGGATGTGATCGCCGCCGCGCTGGAAGCGGTCGGTGCGCCAAATCTGCCGGACGTCGAGGCCGATGTGCAGGCGATCGGCGAGACTGTCGAGGAAGCGCGAGATGTTGCGTGAAGGCGCGTCATTCTCGCCCCCGAGGCTGTGCGTCGCGGCCATGAGGTCGACCTGCCCTTGGGAGCGTGGTCCTTCGGACAGCACTCTCGCATGGGTTGAATCGCAAACTCCGTCAGACGAGCATGTATTGCCGATGATGTCGTTGTTGAGGACGGTGACGACGTTCCAGCCCTGCGCCTTGGCATAGTCCGCCAGGGTCTTTCCCCCATAGAGCCCCTGCTCCTCACCCGACAGCGTCGCATAGACAATCGTTCCCGGGAACCTGTGCTTACTGAGCACGCGCGCGGCCTCGAGCACCGCCGATGTCCCCGAGCCATCGTCATTCGCGCCTGGAGCGTCGGACGTGAAGTTCATCACGTCACTGACCCGGCTGTCGATATGTCCCTGAATGATGACGACGTCGTTGGGCCGCTCGGTTCCGCGCTGGATCGCGACCATGTCGCAGACGGGAGTCGGCGTTGGGATTCGCGACCCCGTCACGGTTTCACACGGGCGCACCGTCGCCAGCCCATCAGCCTCGAATTGGCTCTTTGCCCAGTTGAGCGCGGCGCCGATGCCGCGTTTGGGGTCCGTCTGCGATGAAAGCGTGTGCCGCGTGCCGAAGCTGACCAGAGTTTCGTCATAGTGTCTCAGCTGGGCGGCACTGACCGGCGCGACGATCGCGCGAAGCTTGGCATCCGTTGACGCAGCCGGTTTCTGGGGCGGCGCCGCTCCCATCAGGCTGACGCACATCAAGATCGCGATCTTACGCATTCGACTCTCCCCACACGACGCTTGCGCAACTGGCATTTGCCGCTGCTCGGGTCTAGGGGAACCGCGACCCCAAACAGCACAGATTCGAGGACGCGTATCATGCTTCGCAGCATCGACCATTTCATCGGCGGTTCCACCTTCGCCAGCGGCGAGCGCCAGGGTGAGGTGTTCGACCCCAACCAGGGGCAGGTCCAGGCCAATGTCCGGTTCGGAACCGCCGCCGACCTCCAGAAGGCGGTCGACGCCGCCAAGGGCGCCCAGCCGGCCTGGGCCGCGACGAATCCGCAACGCCGCGCCCGCATCATGTTCAAGTTCCGTGAGCTGGTCGAAAAGAACATGGACGACCTCGCCCATTTGCTCAGCTCAGAGCACGGCAAGGTGCTCGCCGACGCGCGCGGGGACGTCCAGCGCGGCCTCGAAGTGATCGAATATGCGTGCGGGATCCCGCAGGCACTGAAAGGCGAATATACGCAGGGCGCTGGGCCGGGCATCGACGTCTATTCGATGCGCCAGCCGCTCGGAATCGGCGCCGGCATCACCCCGTTCAATTTCCCGGCGATGATCCCGATGTGGATGTTTGGAATGGCGATTGCCTGCGGCAACGCGTTCATCGTCAAGCCGAGCGAGCGCGATCCCAGCGTTCCCAACCGGCTTGCTGAGCTAATGACAGAAGCGGGCCTCCCCGACGGAATCCTCAACGTCGTCCATGGCGACAAGGAGATGGTCGACGCGATCCTCGACCATCCCGATATCGCGGCGGTCAGCTTTGTCGGATCGTCGGACATCGCGCAGTACATCTACTCGCGCGGCACCGCTCACAACAAGCGCGTCCAGGCGTTCGGCGGCGCCAAGAACCACGGCATCGTCATGCCCGATGCCGATCTCGACCAGGTCGTCAACGACCTTGCCGGAGCGGCTTTCGGCTCTGCCGGCGAGCGCTGCATGGCTCTTCCGGTGGTCGTGCCGGTCGGCGACGAGACCGCGGACCGCCTGCGGCAGAAGCTCATTCCCGCGATCGAGGCGCTGCGCGTCGGCGTGTCGACCGATCCGGAGGCGCATTACGGCCCAGTCGTCAGCAAGGCACACAAGGAGCGAATCGAGCATTACATCCAGATGGGCATCGACGAAGGCGCCGAGCTCGTCGTCGACGGCCGCGGGTTCAAGCTCCAGGGACATGAAGAAGGCTTCTTCATCGGCCCGACCTTCTTCGACCGCGTCACACCGGACATGAAGGCCTATAAGGACGAGATCTTCGGCCCCGTGCTGCAGATGGTCCGCGTTCAGGATTTCGAGGAAGCGGTGCGCCTCCCCTCTAACCATGAATATGGCAACGGCGTCGCAATCTTCACCCGCAACGGCCACGCGGCGCGCGAATTCACCGCGCGCGTCAATGTCGGCATGGTCGGCATCAACGTGCCGATCCCGGTGCCGGTCAGTT
>JAICSX010000064.1 GCA_025936675.1 Sphingomonas sp. | reverse complement strand
TACAAGGGCAAGGGCATCAAGTACCGCGGCGAGTATATCTTCCGCAAAGAAGGCAAGAAGAAGTAGCCATGGCGAAACTCTCCTTATTCGACCGCCGCCGCCGCCGCGTGCGCAGCGCGCTACGCGCTCGCGCCGCCGGCAAGCCGCGGCTTTCGGTCCATCGTTCGGGCCGGCACATCTATGCGCAGGTGATCGACGATGCCGCAGGCAAGACCCTCGCCGCCGCCTCGACCCTCGACAAGGACGTCAAGGGGAAGACCGCCGCGACGAAGGACGGAGCCGCAGCAGTCGGCAAGGCGATTGCCGACCGCGCGAAAAAGGCAGGCGTTTCCTCGGTCGTGTTCGACCGTGGCGGCTTCCTGTTTCATGGCCGGGTGAAGGCCCTCGCCGACGCTGCTCGCGAAGGCGGACTGGAGTTCTAAATGGTGCAAGAGACTGAAAATCCCGAGGTGGCGCAGGAAGTCACCGAGCAGGCGCCGACCGAAATCGCAGCGACAGAAAGCGCGCCTGCCCAGACTGAAGGCGAGGCGCCGCGCGGGCGCGGTGGCCGTGGACGCGGGCCTGGCGGTGGACGCGGGCGCGGTGGCGGAGATCGCGGCGGCCGTGGCCGGCGCGACGACCGTCGCGGGCGCCGCGACGACGAAGAGGGCGGCGAGGAGCTGATCGAGAAGCTCGTCCACATCAACCGCGTCTCCAAGACCGTGAAGGGCGGCAAGCGCTTCGGCTTCGCGGCGCTCGTGGTGGTCGGCGACGGCAAGGGTCGTGCGGGCTTCGGCCATGGCAAGGCCCGCGAAGTGCCCGAGGCGATCAGCAAGGCGACCGCGTCGGCGAAGAAGGCAATGATCCGCATTCCGCTGCGCGACGGCCGCACGCTTCACCATGACGGGATCGGTCATTTTGGTGCAGGGCGGGTCGCGATCCGCTCGGCCCCGGCCGGTACGGGCATCATCGCCGGCGGTCCGATGCGCGCGATCTTCGAAAGCCTTGGCGTTGCCGATGTCGTCACCAAGTCCGTCGGCACTTCGAACCCCTACAACATGATCCGCGCGACCTTCGAGGCCTTAAAGGAGCAGACGAGCCCGCGCTCGGTTGCCCAGCGGCGCGGCAAGAAGGTCGCCGACCTGCTCGGCCGAGGCGGCGCCAATGCCGTCGAAGCCGAGGCCCAGGCCGAAGCGATCGCGGAGTAACAGTGATGGCCAAGATCAAGATCACGCAGACCGGATCGCCGATCCGCCGCGATAAGACGCAGCGGGCGACGCTGGTTGGCCTCGGCCTCAACAAGCTTCACCGCAGCATTGAAGTGGAGGGCACGCCCGAAGTGCTCGGCCAGGTCAAGAAGGTGCAGCACCTCGTCCGCGTGGAAGAGGCCGCCTAACCAACCCGCTCCTTCACGGAGCTGCGCGACAAAAGCGAAAGCGAGTGCACGAACATGAAGCTCAACGAACTCAGGGATAACAAGGGCGCGCGTCAGTCGCGCGTTCGCGTCGGCCGCGGAATCGGCTCGGGCCTCGGCAAGACTGCCGGTCGGGGGCAGAAGGGCGCCAAGGCGCGCTCGGGCGTCAGCATTGCCGGCTTCGAGGGCGGCCAGATGCCGCTCCACATGCGGCTGCCGAAGCGCGGCTTCAACAACATCTTCGCGCGCGACTATGCCGAGGTGAACATCGGCGCCATCCAGAAGGCGATCGACGCCGGCAAGCTCGACAGCAAGGGCACGCTCGACCAGGGCGCGCTCAACGCTGCCGGGCTCAGCCGTGGCGGCAAGGACGGCGTGCGCCTGCTCGGCAAGGGTGAGCTCAAGGCCAAGGTGTCGTTCAAGGTCGCTGGCGTTTCGAAGGGCGCGCGCGAAGCGGTCGAGAAGGCCGGCGGCTCGATTGAGCTGATCGAGCGCAAGAACCCGGCCGAGCTCGCTGCCGCGAAGAAAGGCTCGCGCAAGAGTGCTGCAAAGGCCTGAAGGGCCTTAGACAAGCGCGTGAGAGCCACTATATCGGCGGCGGGGAGGCCTTGGCCTTGACGCCGCCGTTCGTTTTTCCGGGGATTGATTAGTCGATGGCATCCGCAGCCGAACAACTCGCCTCCAGCATCACGCTGGCCAATTTCAGCAAGGCGACCGAGCTCAAGAAACGGCTGTGGTTCACGATCGGCGCGCTGATCCTCTTCCGCCTGCTGTCGTTCGTTCCGGTGCCTGGCATCGATCCGGTCGCGATGAACGCGCTCTACCAGACGCAGAGCGGCGGCATCCTCGACGTCTTCAACACCTTCTCCGGTGGCGCGTTGTCGCGCTTCTCGATCGTCGCGCTGGGCGTCATGCCCTACATCACCGCCTCGATCGTGATTCAGCTCGGAGCGACCCTCTACGAACCATGGAAGGCGCTCAGGAAAGAAGGCGAGACCGGGCGCAAGAAGCTCAATCAGTATACGCGCTACCTGACCGTCGCGATCACGCTCGTGCAGGGCTATCTCGCGGTCAAAGGCCTCGAATCGCAGTCGGTGCGGCAGGGCATCACTGCTGTCGTCATGCCCGGCCTGTTGTTCGAGATTGCCGGCACCGTCAGCCTTGTTGGCGGCACCTTGTTCCTGATGTGGATCGGCGAACAGATCACCAGCCGCGGTATCGGCAACGGCGTTTCGCTGATCATTATGGCCGGCATCGTTGCGCGCCTGCCGCAGGCCGTGGGGCAATTGCTCGAAGGTGGCCGCACGGGCTCGATGAGCGGCTTTGAAGTCGTAGGAATTGTCGTCCTCAGCGCTGCGTTGATCGTCTTCATCTGCTTCATGGAACGGGCGCAGCGGCGAGTTCCGATCCAATATCCGAAGCGCCAGACCGCGCGCGGAATGCAGCAGGAGCGCTCGCACCTGCCGATCAAGCTCAACACGGCCGGCGTCATCCCGCCGATCTTCGCTTCGTCGCTGCTGCTGATGCCGCTCACGGTGATTCAGTGGGCGGGCAACCGAGCCGGAACCGGCGGGGCTAGCGACTGGCTGATTACCATCAGCACATTCCTCCAGCCGACCAGCGCCGCCTATATCGTGATCTACGGGATCGGCATTGCGTTCTTCACATTCTTTTACACTGCAGTGCAGTTCAACAGCGAGGAAACGGCCGACAATCTGAAGCGCCACGGCGGCTTCATCCCCGGCGTGCGCCCGGGAAAGGCGACCGAGGAATATTTCGATCGCCTCCTCAACCGGATCACTGTCGTCGGCGCGGCCTATCTCGTGCTGATCTGCATCATCCCGCAGATTCTCGCGGGTTCGGCGGGGCTCACCAACATGCGTCTCGGCGGTACGAGCTTGTTGATCGTCGTGAACGTCACAATGGACACAGTCAGCCAGATCCAGAGCCACCTGATCGCGCACCAATATGGCGACCTGATCAAGAAGGCGAAGCTCAAGACCACGCCGCGGCGGCGGTAACGCAAACGGCGATCAGGGGAGAGCGCCGCACATGCTGAACATCATTCTTCTCGGCCCTCCCGGCGCGGGGAAGGGGACCCAGGCGGCCCGCCTGCAGGCGAACCGGCACATGATCCAGCTTTCGACCGGCGACATGCTGCGCGAGGCGCGCGCCAGCGGCTCGCCGATCGGAGAGAAGGTCAAGGCGATCATGGACGCCGGCGAGCTGGTCAGCGATGCCATCGTCACCGCGCTGATCGGGGAACGGCTCGATGCCTGCGCCGGCTGCGGAGCAATTTTCGACGGGTTCCCACGGACGCGCGCGCAAGCCGAAGCACTGGACGTGCTCCTCTCGGAGCGCGGCCGAAAGCTCGACCATGTGATCGAGCTCGCCGTCGACGAGGATGCCCTCGTAACCCGCATCACTGGCCGCTTCACCTGCGCTAAGTGCGGCACCGGCTACCACGACACATTCCGGCCGACCGCGGTTCCCGGCGTTTGCGACGTCTGCGGTTCGACCGAGTTCAAGCGCCGCCCGGACGACAATGAGCAGACGGTGCGCACGCGAATGGCTGAATATCGCGCCAAGACCCAGCCGATCCTGCCTTATTACCAGGAGCGCGGCCTGGTTCGCCGTATCGATGGAATGATGAGCGTCGAAGAGGTCGGCGCTGAGATCGACGCGATCCTCGACGGAACAGCCTAGCCCCGCTCGAGGGTTACGAAGCGGTAGGCTGGACAGCTGTCCGCCGCGGGATGCTCGACGCTGAATGTGGTGCGCCAGTCATTGTCTCGGCGGGGGTCATCGATGATCGTATCGCCGGGAATTTCCTCGAGAACTTCGGTCAATTCGATTCTGTCGCTCAGGGGCAGGAACCTCTCAAAAATGTCCGCCCCGCCGATCACCGAGATCCGCTCGCCATTCGCGAGCGTCAGGGCTTCCTCGACATCATGCGCGACCTGGGCACCGTCAGCGCGCCAATAGGGATTGCGGGTCAGCACCACGTGACGTCGTCCCGGCAGCAGACCTGGCAGGCTCTCGAAGGTCTTACGCCCCATCACCATGACGCTTCCCATCGTCAGCGCCTTGAACCGCTTGAGGTCGGCCGAAATGTGCCAGGGCAACTTGCCGTCACGGCCGATCACGCCGTTTTGAGCACGGGCAACGATGATCGTGATTGTGGGCTTGTCCATGCGTCTCCTGTGCCGCTGTCGCGCGTCGCTGCCAAGCGCGCTATTGGCCACTCATGACCGATGCCGAAGCTCAGCTGATTGAGGAGGCGAAGCGGAAGCTCGATCCGAAAGCCGTGATCATTGATCCCAAAGAGATTGAGCCTTGGGTCACTGACTGGCGCGGTCGAGTCCATGGCGCATCGCGGGCGATGCTTGCGCCTAACTCGACAGAAGAGGTGGTGGAGATCGTCCGGCTGGCGGCGCAGCATCGCGTGCCGCTCGTGCCGCAAGGCGGAAATACCGGCATGGCCGCTGGCGCGACGCCGCCCGCCGACGGTTCCGCGATCCTGCTTTCGATGCGCCGGATGAACCGAATCCGATCGATCAGCGCGGAAGACCGGCTTGCGATTGCCGAGGCGGGCGTGGTCCTGGCAACCTTGCACGACGCTGCTCACGAGATCGGCATGCGATTCCCGCTGACGCTGGGCGCTCGCGGAAGTTGCACGATCGGCGGCCTCACCTCGACCAACGCCGGCGGAACGCAGGTGCTGAGGTTCGGGACCATGCGCTCGCTCGTCGCCGGAGTCGAAGCCGTCCTTCCCGACGGCTCGGTTCACAACGGCCTTTCCGGGCTGAAGAAAGACAATCGCGGCTACAGCCTAGACCAGCTGCTGATCGGGGCGGAAGGAACGCTGGGCGTGATCACTGCTGTGGCGCTGCGGCTGGTGCCGGCGATTGCGAGCCGCGCGGTCGCTTGGGCAGGCGTCGAAAGCCCTTCGCGTGCGCTCGAGCTCCTCCGATTCCTAGAGGCCCGGACAAGCGCGATCGAAGGCTTCGAGCTGGTGCCACAGGACTCGCTCGAGCTGGTGCTGAAGCATGTCCCCAACACGCGCGCGCCGTTATCAGGCGAGCATAAGTGGCACGTGCTGATCGAAGCGACGACTGCCGATGCTTCGACAGATTTTCCGGCTGAGCTTTCGCGTCAGCTCGGCGCGGCCCTCAAGCAAGGGCTCATCGGCGACGCAACGATCGCCGCCAATGAGGCGCAGGCGGAAGCATTCTGGAAGCTACGCGACTCGATTTCCGAAGCGGAGCGAGCGGAAGGACAGACGCTCGCCCATGACATCTCCGTCGCCGTTGCCGACATGCCGCAGTTCATTGTCCACGCAGCGGCTGAGGTCGAACGCGCTTTTCCTGGCGTGGTAGCGACCGGTTTCGGCCACTTGGGCGATGGCAATATCCATTTTCACGTTCGCGCCGCTGGGCGTGCGGTACCCGGATGGTACGAGAATGAGGGGAAGAAGATCACCGAGATGGTTGATGACCTCGTCACCGCCGCCGGCGGCTCGATCTCCGCCGAGCATGGCATCGGCCAGCTGAAGCGCGACGAGCTTGCGCGTCTTGCCCCGCCGGGCCGGATCAACGCCTTGCGGGCAATCAAGCAGGCGCTCGACCCGCTCGGGATCATGAACCCCGGGAAGCTGGTTCCTTAGACGGCTGGCGCGCCCGGCAGGATTCGAACCTGCGGCCTCAAGCTTAGAAGGCTCGTGCTCTATCCAGCTGAGCTACGGGCGCGCACGCGGCTGAAGTAACCGCAATTGACCGAACAAGGAACTAGGCTAGGCCTGCGGAAATGAGAGCCGAAGGGGAGGGCCTGCCGCACGTCGAAGCGCGGACGCTGCACGGTGCGCAGTTCCGATATTTCGACTTCGTCATGGTGGCGATGGTCGTCGTGCTGCTGCTGTCGAACGTCATCGGCGCCGAGAAGCGCTCGTTCATCAATCTTCCGGCAATCGGTCCGTGGCCGTTTGGCGCCGGCATCCTCTTTTTTCCGATCTCCTATCTGATCGATGACGTCCTGACCGAGGTCTACGGCTACGCCCGCGCCCGGCGCGCGATCTGGGCGGGCTTCGCAGCGCTCGCATTCATGGCCCTGATGGAATGGACGGTGGTCCATCTCCCGGTTGCACCTGGCTGGACGGGCCAGGAGGCTTATGAGCGGGTGTTTGGCTCCGGATGGCGCATCATCGTCGCGTCGATGACCGCCTTCTTCGTCGGCGACTTCGTCGAATCCGCGACCATGGCCAAGCTCAAGATCTGGACCAAAGGCAAGCAACTGTGGTTGCGGTTCTGGGGCAGCACCATTGTCGGCGAAGGGATCGACAGCCTGATCTTCTACCCGCTCGCCTTCTACGGGATGGCCGACTGGCCGGTGAGCGCGCTCGGCGAGGTGATGCTCAGCCAGTTCATCCTGAAGGTCAGCTGGGAAGTACTTCTGACGCCGGTCACTTATGCGATCGTCGGCTGGCTGAAGCGCAAGGAAGGCATGGACGTCTATGACATCGGCACCGACTTCACGCCGTTCACGACGAAGGTCTAGGCGACCGTCTCCAGAAGCCCTTCGAAGAGGCGGCGGCCATCGGTGCCGCCGTGTGCCGGTTCGACCACGCGCTCCGGGTGCGGCATCAGGCCAAGCACATTGCCCGCATCGTTGAGAATGCCCGCGATGTTGCGCGCCGAGCCGTTGACCTGGTCGAGGTAGCGGAAGGCGACGCGACCATCGCCTTCGAGGCGGTCGAGAGTCGCCTCGTCGGCCTGGTAATTGCCGTCGTGGTGGGCGACCGGAAAGCTGATCTCCTCCCCCGAATCATATTGCGCGGTGAACAGGCTCTGGCTGTTCTCGACCCGCAGCGGAACGTCGCGGCAGACGAACTTCAGCGCCGCGTTGCGCATCAGCGCGCCCGGCAGGAGCCCCGCCTCTGTCAGCACCTGGAAGCCGTTGCAGATTCCGATCACCGGCACTCCGCGGCCTGCCGCGTCGCTGACCGCACGCATCACCGGCGAGCGCGCAGCCATTGCACCGGAGCGCAAATAATCGCCGTAGGAGAAGCCGCCCGGAACGCCAATGAAGTCCACGCCGTCGGGAAGCTCGCTTTCGCGGTGCCAGACCATGTCCGGCTTACGCCCAGTCACCAGCTCGAGGGCGGTCGCGAGGTCGCGGTCGCAGTTGGAACCGGGGAAGACGATGACCGCCGTCTTCATGCGTTCTCCAGCCGCTCAATGCGGAAATTCTCGATCACCGTATTCGCCAGCAATTTGCGACACATGTCCTCGATTTCGGAGTCGGTGATACCGTCGGCGAGGTCGAGCTCGATCAGCTTGCCCGCGCGGACATCGTTGACACCGGAGAAGCCGAGGCCCTCGAGCGCGTGATGAATCGCCTTTCCCTGCGGGTCGAGCACTCCGTTCTTGAGGGTGATGAACACGCGCGCTTTCATGGGGAATCCGGAACCTTTCGCCGCTTTGCTGCCCCTATGGCCACGCTGCTCGAGACGGGCAAGTTTCAGACTTTGTTTACCCTGATTGGTGAGAATGGGCACGAGCTGGTCACTTCTTCACCGGTCGAGCGGAGAGCACCAATGGTTGCCGGAATTGCGATCGCCATGTTCATCGCGCTGGTCGGCTGGGGCGGCAAATATTTCGGCTGGAGCGATCCGGACGGGAAGGTCCAGCTGGCGCTGGTCACGGCCTTCATTCTCGGGATCATCGGCGGCTTCAAGTCGCGCGATTAATAACCGCTGAGCGCCGCGACCTGCTCGCGGTGGAAATAGACGTCGCCGAAGAGCTCCCGGAGCACAGCCTCGCGCTTCATGAAGAGGCCGATGTCATGTTCGTCGGTCATCCCGATCCCGCCATGCATCTGGACGCCTTCGCGGACGGCGAGCGAGGCGACGTCGGCAGCCTTCGCCTTTGCGACCGAGACATAGAGCGCTGACCTTTCATCGCCGCTGTCCAACAATTGCGCCGCCTTGAAGGCGACGGCGCGGGCGATCTCGATCTCGGCATAGAGGTGAGCCGCGCGGTGCTGCAGCGCCTGGAACTCGCCGATGTGCTTCCCGAACTGCTTGCGCTGCTTCAAATAGTCGAGCGTCATCGCCGACGCACCCGACGCGACACCGACCAGTTCCGCTGCCGCACCCGCGCGACCCGCGTCGAGCGCGCGTTCGAGCGGTCTCCAGCCATCGTCGACCTCGCCGATCACCGCGTCCGCATCGAGCTGAACACTATCGAACGTCAGTCGTGCCGCTTTCGAACTGTCGACCAGAGACACATTCTCGACGTTCAGCCCCGCAGCGTCCTTCGCAACGGCGAAGAGCGTCAGCCCCTCGCGCTCGCCGGGCGATCCCGTGGTGCGGGCAGCGGTCACGATCATGTCCGCCGAGCCGCCCTGGACGACGAACTGCTTGGTGCCATTGAGGACGAAGCCATTACCCTGCCGCTTCGCCTCTAGTGCTGTCTGCTCCGGCGCGTGACGCGGCCCCTCGTCAACGGCAAGAGCGAGCACGGCTTCGCCCGAGAGAATGCCCGGGTACCATCGATCAGCGTGCGACGTGCCTTCGATCGCCCGTGCGCCGACAACAGCCGTCGTGAGGAAGGGCGAGGGCGTCAAATTGCGGCCGATCTCCTCAAGCATCAATGCGGTTTCAGTCGCTCCGAGCCCCAAGCCGCCTTGGCTTTCAGGGATGCAGATGCCGGTCAGCCCAAGCTCGGCGAACTGCTTCCACAGCCCGTGGCCGAATCCGTCCTTGCAACCGATCTCGCGCCAGTGCCGCAGCTGCTTCGAAATCGCGCCTTCCTCGGAAAGGAAGCTCGCCGCCGTCTCCTGCAGCATCTTCTGGTCGTCTGTGAGCAGGCTCATGCGCCGGGCAGTCCCAGGATGTGCTTGGCGACGATGTTGAGCTGGATCTCGCTCGTGCCGCCTTCGATCGAATTGCCCTTCGAGCGAAGCCAGGTGCGCGCGGTGGCGCCGCTTTGGCCTTCCCACTCGAGCGCTTCGCTACCGCCCGCCGCCATCGCCAGCCCGTTGCGGCGCTTGTTGAGCTCGGTCCCGGCATATTTCATCATCGACGGCGAGGCGGGG
>JAICSX010000046.1 GCA_025936675.1 Sphingomonas sp. | reverse complement strand
AGGGTGCGCTCGAACTGGCCGGTGTTCTCGGCATTGATTCGGAAATAGGTCGAAAGCTCCATCGGGCAACGGACGCCTTCGGGCACGTAGACGAACGTACCGTCGCTAAAGACCGCACTGTTGAGGCAGGCGAAATAATTGTCGCGCTGCGGAACGACGCTGCCGAGGTACTTTTTCACCAGCTCGGGATGCTCGCGGATCGCTTCGGAGATGGAGAGGAAGATGACGCCGGCCTTCTTCAGCTCCTCGCGGAAGGTGGTGGCGACGGAAACGCTGTCGAACACCGCATCGACGGCGACCTTGGCCGCGCCTTCGACCCCGGCGAGCACCTTCTGCTCCTCGATCGGGATTCCGAGCTTCTCGTAGGTCCGCCGGATTTCCGGGTCGAGCTCGTCCAATGAGGCGAGCTTCGGCTTCGCCTTGGGCGCCGCGTAATAATAAGCGTCCTGGTAATCGATCTCGGGGATGTCGAGCTTGGCCCAGCTGACCTCCTCCATCTCGAGCCAGGCGTGATAGGCCTTGAGCCGCCACTCGAGCATCCATTCGGGCTCATTCTTTTTGGCCGAGATGAAGCGGACCGTGTCTTCGCTGAGGCCCTTGGGGGCGAACTCCTGCTCGACGTCCGAGACGAAGCCCCATTCGTAATCCTGGGCGATCTTGTCGCGCAGCTCGCGGTTCTTGACGGCCTCATTCATCGCGCGAGCTCCGTCAGCGAAACTGCGCCCAACGCCCCGCGGACCGCGTTCCCGACGATCCCCATGTGCGGCTTGACCCGGCAATGCGCGTCGAGCGCGCAGTCCGTGCGCCCTTCGGAGCAGACCGTCATCGCGATCGGTCCTTCGACCGCTTCGACGATGTCGGCGAGGCTGATCTCGTTGGCCTGCTTGGCGAGCGAAAAGCCGCCCGCGGCGCCACGAACGCTCTGGAGAAGCCCGCTTGCCGCGAGCTGCCCCATCAGCTTCTGCGCGGTGGGGAGCGGAACTCCGGTCTCGCCGGCAAGCTCGGTCGAGCTGAGGCGCGCGCCGGCGGGTCGGCGAGCGGCGGCGGTCATCAATACGACCGCATAATCGGCGAGGTGGCTCAGGCGCATTGCTGTAATTCGGAGCTTTCCACTCCGATTTAGTGCGTTGCGTGATGAAACGCAACCGCCGCATTGCCTCGCAAGGCCCGCAATGACACATCCCGGCCGTGCGCCTCTATCCCATCATCCGGCCCCTGATCTTCACGCTCGACCCGGAGCGCGCTCATCGGCTGACGATCCGTGCCCTGAAGATGTTGCCGCCGCACCGGCCACCGGATTTTCCCACGTCGCTCCGATCCACTGTCGCCGGAATTGAGTTCCCGACGCCCGTCGGCCTCGCCGCCGGGTTCGACAAGGATGCAGAGGTGCCCGAGCAGATGCTGTCGCTCGGCTTCGGCTTCGTGGAAGTGGGGACGATCACGCCGCAGCCACAGGAAGGGAATCCGAAGCCGCGGCTGTTCCGCCTGAGGCAAGACCGCGCCGTCATCAACCGAATGGGGTTCAACAATGCAGGGCAGGCGGCGGCCTATCAGCGGCTGCTGCAGTGCACGCACATGCACGGCGTCATCGGCGTCAACATCGGCGCCAACAAGGACAGCGCGGACCGCATCGCGGATTATGTCGCCGGCGTGAAGGCGATGTCGCCCGTTGCTCGCTATCTCACGATCAATATCAGCTCGCCGAACACACCTGGGCTGCGCCAGCTTCAAGACGAGGGTGCGCTTCGGGCGCTCCTCTCTGCAGTAGCGGAAGCGCGTGACCCCAAAGGTCCGCCCGTCTTTCTGAAAGTCGCGCCAGACCTCGGCGAAGGCGAGCCGGACCAGATCGTCCGAGTCGCCACCGAGCATGGAATTGACGCGATCGTTGTCGCCAACACGACCGTGTCGCGGCCGATGCTCAAGTCGAAATATCGCGATGAGGCCGGGGGGCTGTCCGGCGACCCGCTCAAGGCGCTCGCGCTCAAGGTGCTCCGCGATTTCCGATCGGCATCCGGCGGCGAGATCTCGCTGATCGGCGTCGGCGGGATTGCGACTGCTGATGACGCCTGGGAGCGGATCCGTGCCGGAGCGAGCCTCGTCCAGCTCTATAGCGCGATGGTCTACGAGGGGCCGGGCATTGCCGCGCGCATTGCCCAGGGCCTCGCGCGCCGTCTGAGGCAGGAAGGCATGGCAAACATTGCCGAGGCCGTCGGGACGGGCTAGCCGCCTCCCATGCGTCTGCGTCAACTCCCCCTCATCGCTGCGGCCTTCACATTTGGAAGCTGCGCCAGTCCCACCCATTCCGCTCCCAAGGCCGCGGCCGGCATGGTGAGCGCGGCCGACCCGCGCGCCGCCGAGGCGGGCGCCGAAATGCTCCGGAAGGGCGGCACCGCTGTCGACGCAGCGTTCGCCACCTTGCTCGCATTGAACGTCGTCGAACCGGAGAGCTCCGGAATTGGAGGCGGCGGATATCTCGTCTATTCGCCTCATGGCGGTCCTGCTGTGACGTTCGACGGCCGCGAGACAGCGCCGCATGCGGCGACGGGCACCTGGTTCTACAACAATGGTCAGCCGATGGAGCACAGCGAGGCGATCCCCGGCGGCAAGAGCGTGGGCATTCCCGGCAACCTGAGGCTCATGGCCCTTGCACATCAACGTTACGGTAAGCTGCCGTGGTCGGCGCTGTTCCAGCCCGCGATCCGCCTTGCGCGTGACGGCTTCAAGATCACGCCGCGCCTCTACAATGCGCTGAACCAGTTCCGCCGCACTGGTGCGATGTCGGCCGACGCGCGCTCGCTATTCTACGGTGCTGACGGCAATCCGCTTCCGGTCGGCACGCTCGTCAAGAACCCGATCTTTGCCGCGTTCCTCGAAGGCATTGCTGCGAAGGGGCCCGACAGCTTCTACGTCGGTCCGAACGCGCAGGCGATCGTCGCGACTGTCAACGGTTCACCGCTGCATCCATCGCAGATGACCATCGGCGACATCGCCTCCTACGACGCGAAGACTCGAGCACCCGTCTGCGGCACGTATCGTGGGTACAGGATCTGCGGGATGGGTCCGTCCACCTCGGGCGGGATCGCCGTGTTCCAGACATTGAAGCAACTCGAGCGGTTCAACCTCTCGGCGCTGGGGCCGAACTCGCCGACCGCATGGCATTTGATCGCCGAATCCGAGCGCCTGGCTTATGCCGACCGCGACCGGTACCTCGGCGACGTCGACTTCGTTTCCGTGCCCATCGCAGGGCTCATGAACCCCGCGTACCTCGCCAGCCGCTCCTCATTGATCTCGCCAGACAAGTCGATTGCGACCGCTGTTGCCGGAGATCCCGCGGGCGCTCCAAAGATGATCTGCACCGCTGCGCGAGTCCCGGAGCGCGGCACCTCGCACTTCGTCGCCGTCGATGCGCAGGGCAATGTCGCGTCGGAGACCTCTACGATCGAGAGCGTGTTCGGCTCGGGGCTGATGGTCAGCGGCTATTATCTCAATAACGAGCTGACCGACTTCAACATCGTTCCCGACAAGGACGGCTGCCTCACCGCCAACCGCGTCGAGGGCGGAAAGCGGCCGCGCAGCTCGATGAGCCCGACCATCGTCTGGAGCCCGGATGGCCGTGTCCGGCTTGCCGTCGGCGCCGCCGGCGGAGCGACGATCCCGGCGCAAGTGATCAAGGCAATCATCGGAGTCGTCGACTGGCACCTCAGCGCGCAGCAGGCGATCGCGTTGCCGATGATCTTCGCGCCCGGCGACACAGTCTATGTGGAGCGCGGCACGTATCTCGAAGGGATGATCCCGCAGCTCCAGGCGCTTGGCGAAACGGTGAAGGCGATGCCCTCGGGCTTCAAAGCCAACGCGATCGAATGGGTCGGCGGCCGCTGGGTCGGCGCTGCCGATCCACGAAGCGAGGGCGCGGCGGTATCGCAATAGGGTTCGAATGGGGGGAATTTGGCTCGGCAGCTCGAACGGTTCGAAAACCTCGTTTCGCTTTTCCTGACGCGCGCCGCCGAGAATGGCGACAAGCCGTTGCTGTGGGCCAAGCGCCAAGGCGAGTGGCGGGCGGTTAGCTGGTCTAACGCAGCGCGGCAGGTTGCATCGCTGGCCGCTTCGCTAAGGGAGATCGGGCTCCGGCCTGGCGACCGCGTCGCGCTTGTCAGCGAGAACCGGCCGGAGTGGTTGATCTCCGATCTCGCGATCATGGCCGCGGGATGCGTCACGGTTCCGACCTACACGACCAACACCACGCGCGATCATCTGCACGTGCTCGAGAATTCCGGTGCTCGCGCGGTGATCATCTCGAACCAGAAGCTTGCGAAGAATTTGATCCCCGCAGTGCTGACGTCGAACGAGTGTCACCACGTGATCGGAATGGAGGCGCTTCCGAAGGTGCAGGCTCCGGACTGGGTCAAATGCCATTCGTGGACGAAGCTTGCCTCGGGAAACACAGACGTCGAGGAGCTGAGGCGCGATATCGCGAACATCAAGCGCAGCGACCTAGCCTGCATCATCTACACCAGCGGCACCGGCGGCGCGCCGCGCGGCGTTCAGATCCATCACGGCTCGATCCTGCACAACCTCGAGGGCTGCACCGACATCATCTCGACCGACTTCGGCTGGGGCGACGAGGTGTTCCTGTCCTTCCTCCCCGCGAGCCACGCCTATGAGCATAGCGGCGGGCAGATGTTCCCGATCGCCCTCGGCGCGGAGATCTATTACGCCGAGAGTCTCGAGAAGCTGGCGGCGAATATCGAGGAAGTTCAGCCGACCATCATGGTCGTCGTGCCGCGGCTGTTCGAGATGCTCCGCGCGCGAATCCTGAAGTCTATCGAGGGGCAGGGCGGCTTCGCCAAATATCTGCTCGCTCGAGCGCTCAAGATCGGCGCCGACAAATATAATTCGCGGCTGAAGCCGTGGGACATGCCGATGGACGCGTTCCTTTCGGCGACGCTGCGCCGAAAGGTCCGGGCGCGGGTCGGCGGCAGGCAGAAAGCCTGGGTATCGGGCGGAGCGCCACTCAACCCCGAAGTCGGTACTTTTTTCCAGTCGCTCGGGATCACCTTCCTCCAGGGCTATGGCCAGACGGAGGCAGGGCCGGTCATCAGCTGTAATCGACCGAGCGTCGGAATCCGGCTTGATACGGTCGGCGTGCCGGTGAAGGGATGCGAGGTCCGCATCGCGGAAGACGGCGAGATCATGGTTCGCGGCGAGAACGTCATGAAGGGTTACTGGCGCAACCCGGAGGAGACGGCGCGCGTGCTCCGGGACGGCTGGCTCGCGACCGGCGACATCGGCCATTTCGACGACAAAGCGCGGCTCAAGATAACCGACCGGAAGAAGGACATCCTGGTCAACGACAAGGGCGATAATGTCTCGCCGCAGCGGATCGAGGGTATGCTGACGCTGCAGAGCGAGATCGCGCAGGCGATGGTTTACGGCGATCGCCGCCCGCACCTCGTCGCGCTGCTTGTCCCGGACCCCGAAATCGCCAAATCGCCGGACCTCCATGCGAAGCTCCAGCAGGCAGTCGACCGCGTGAATGCCGACTTGTCAGTGATCGAAAGGGTGCGCCGCTTCATCCTCGCCGACGAGGGGTTCACGATCGAGAATGAGCAGCTGACGCCGTCGATGAAGATCCGGCGTCACGTCATCTCCAAAGTCTACGGCGAACGGCTAGACACGCTGTATAAGCGCTAGGCGCGGCCCGGCCTCACGTACGGCACGAAATCGCCAAAGGTGCAGCTGCCGACGGTCATTCCGTTTAGCGTGTCGACGACGCGCGCAATGTCTCCGCGACAAAGATCCGGGGAGCCGACCTGGTTCGTGACCAGTGCATAATGGCCGCTCGACAGTTCGTTGCAGCCGCCGCGCATGTGCGTCACATAAGTCCTGGCGCTGCCGTCGCGGAATGCGATCGTCTCATCGTCGATGACGCGCATGTCGCCCGAGCGATAGTGCGGAAGGCAGCTGATCGGAGCCTGAGCGACCTTGCCGCCCACCAGCATTTCGAAGTCGCGTTGCTTGTCGGCCGATCGGTAGGTCGGGGGTGGCGGACCCGTCGTGCACGACGCGAGCATGGCCCCCGCCATCAGCACAGAGATCAGACGCATTTTCGACCTCCTTGGGCGGAATTCGTTCCGCCCCCGTTCGGCGGTAGAGCGCTCCAGTTCATGAACGGAAGCTGTCTTTCTCACTTCTCAGGCGCGCGAACTCATCCACGTCTGTGGCACGAACGAAGGGGTTGGTTTCACGTTCCTCTGCGACGGTGGTCGGCAGGGTGATCTTTCCCTGTTCGCGCAACTCCTGAACCTCGGCAAGCCGGCTGGCGACGGCCATGTTTTGAGGATCGGCGTGGAGGGCGAAGCGGGCGTTCGCAAGCGTATATTCGTGCGCGCAGTAGAGCCGCGTTTCGGGCGGCAATTCGGCAAGGCGCTTGAGCGAGCGATACATCTGCTCCGGCGTTCCTTCGAACAGACGACCGCAGCCCATGGAGAACATCGTGTCGCCCACGAACGCCACTCTTTCCTCGTCGAAGATCAATGCGATGTGCCCGAGCGTATGGCCGGGCACTTCGATTACCCGGCCGACGTGACTGCCGAGATGGACCTGGTCGCCTTCGCTCAGGCTGACGTCGCGACCGGGAATGTTTTCGTCGGCCGGGCCGGATATTCGCGCTCCGGTCGCTTGCTTGATCGCGAGGTTTCCGCCGGTGTGGTCGGGGTGCCAATGCGTGTTCCAGACTTGGTTGATCGTCCATCCGCGACGCTCGGCTTCGGCAAGCGCCGGCGCCGGGTCTCCGGGGTCGACGACTGCACTTTGGCCGCTCCCCTCGTCATGAACGAGCCAGAGGTAGTTGTCGGTGAAAGCCGGGACAGCGACGATTTCCATGAGCGGCGCCACTACTCCTGACGCATAAGGATCGCCAGCGCATCGGCTGCAAGCTTCCGGGTCAATTGCGCGGCGGGAAGCGGCTGCCCGAGGGGTGCCGATTGCCCGGCCCACATTGGGGCGAATCCATATTGCCCCTGCCTTTCGGCGGCAGCCCGGATGGGAGCCAAAGCGGCGCTGGCGAGCGGGTAGGGCGGCGCTTCGCTTCGCACCGGGCCAAGCTCGTCGATCAGCCGCCCCCGCACTCCCCGCGCAAGCCCGCCCGTCATCAGGTTGGTGAACAGCGTGTGCCCTTCTGAAAGCTTCTTGCGATGCGTGTCGCTGATCGGCGTCTCAGGGGCATGCAGATAAGCGGTGCCGAGCTGGACCGCACTCGCGCCAAGCGTGAATGCGGCGGCGATGCCGCGTCCATCGGCAATTCCGCCGGCCGCGATGACTGGCACGCTCACGGCATCGGCGATCTGGGGCAACAGCGCGAACAGGCCCATCGCTTCGGCGGGGGCCGAAGCGAGAAAGCGGCCGCTGTGCCCGCCTGCTTCGAAGCCCTGTGCGATGATGGCATCTACTCCGCGGCCGACGAGCAGGCGGGCCTCCTCGATGGTCGTCGCACAGCCGATGATCATGGCGCCGCTCGCCTTCACGCGGGCGAGGAGCTCGTCGTCCGGTAGGCCGAAGTGGAAGCTGACGATCTCGGGCCGAAGCTCCTCCACGACGGCACACATTTGCGCGTCGAACGGCAGGCGCAGCGCGCCTCCGTTGCCGGGTTCGACGCCATATTCGTCGTAAAATGGCTGAAGTAGCGCGCGCCACGCGCTGTCGTCCGCGTGCACCGGCATCTTGTGGCAGAAGAAATTGAGGTTGAGCGGTCCCCCGAGCCGGCTTCGCACCTCTCGCACCTGATTCCTGGCCTGATCCGGAGTAAGCAGCGCGCAGGGGAGCGAGCCCAAGGCTCCGCCCTCGATGGCGGCGACGCAAAGCTCCACTCCGCCCGCGGCGGCCATTGGCGCCTGGATGATTGGATGCTCGGTCCCCACCAGGTCCAGGAACCGGCGGTCAGGCCAGCCTACCATTCGCCCGTGTTCGACATCGATGACCAAGGCTCCGCAGGTGCGAGCGCCGCACCCTTCTGAAGTAGTTCAATCGAGATATTGTCGGGCGTCCGGACGAAGGCCATCCGCCCGTCGCGGGGCGGGCGGTTGATCGTCACGCCATTGTCCATCAAGCGCTGGCAAGTCTCATAAATGTCGTCGACCTGGTAAGCGAGATGGCCGAAGTTGCGGCCGCCGCCATAGCCGCTCTCGTCCCAATTATAGGTAAGTTCGACCTCGCCGCCCTCGTCGCCCTGGACACCGAGGAAGATCAACGTGAAGCGGCCTGCCGCATTCTCCATCCGGCGCCGCTCCTCGAGCCCGAGCAATTGAAAAAATGCCACAGTCGCGTCGGGATCGGAGACGCGGATCATGGAATGAAGGAATTTCATTTTGCCTCGCTCAATTCATCGCTATAATTGCACGGTTCGTCGCAGCCCAAGCCGGCGCTAGTGACCGGTGGCTGCTCGTATATGCGGACGAACGCTTGGGGTTTCATCCCATGATCCAGAAGCTGCAGGACAGCCGTGCCGTCCTTTTGGGCGCGGTCGCGATTTTTGCAATTGGACTTACGACCAGCGGGTATGCGTTGGGCGACGGGCTTCGCCGGTCGAAAATGGCGGAGCACAGGTCGGTCACGGTGCGCGGCGTCGCCGAACGCGACGTCACGGCGGATCTCGCCACATGGTCCGTCGACTTTTCCCATCAGGGTGCCGACCTCGGCTCTGTGCAGCAGTCGGTCGACCAGCAAGCGCGCGCCGTTCGTGGGTTCTTTCAGCGGGCGGGGTTCAGGCCTGACGAGATTACCGACACTGGTGTCTCCTTCAGCCGTGACCAGCCGCGAGACAAGGAAGGCCGCCCTGTCGGTCCGCAACTGCTGACCGTCAGCCGATCGATCCAGCTGAGGACGGCGGACGTGATGAAGGTGCGTGCAGCATCGACGCGGCAGGCCGAGCTATTGCGCGACGGCGTCGAACTTTCCGGCACGAACATCAGCTACACCTTCACGGGACTGAACGCGCTGAAGCCTGAGATGATCGCAGAGGCGACCAAGAACGCGCGGCGGAGCGCCGAGCAGTTCGCGCACGACAGCGGTACGGACGTCGGTCGGATCAAGACTGCGAGCCAGGGTTATTTCTCGGTCGGCGCGCGCGACGGAGAGGATTGCGACGATTGTGGATCGTCAGGCGGCAGCACGCCCTTCCAGAAGATCCGTGTGGTGACGACGATCGACTACGATCTCGGCTAATTCTTCGCCGTTGGCGGGTCGTTCTTCACGACCGGAGTCACTCCGAGCATCTCGACGGCCTTGGCTGCGGCTTTGCCGACCGGGCCGTCGGGATCGCTCCCGGCAGCGCGCATCCAATAGCTCCGCGCCTGGTCATCATCGCCGTTTAAGTCGGCGACATGGCCTGCCTCGAACAGCACGGCAGGATCGCTCGGCGCCATCGAAAGCGCCTTGCCGATGGCGAGCTGCGCGGTCCTTCCGTCATGTTCCCTCAGGGCAAGCGCGGCCGAGAAATACCAATAGAAGGGATCATCGGAGATGGTCTCCTTCGCCTGGTTCAGCTTGGCGCGCGCTGTCGCAAGATCATCCTGCTGCTCGGCCGCACGGGCGCGGTCGAGCAGGGCCTCGCCGCGCTGCTTCCCTTCGAGGCCATTCAGCGCAAGCGCCTTGTCGAGGTCGACCGCCGCCTTCGCCGGATCATTGGAGGCGATCCAGAGATTGCCCGCAGCGGCATACATACGCGCCGTCTTGGGATCCTTGTCCCCAGACGCCTTCGCAGCTTCCTCGAAGCCTTGGGCCGCACCCGCATCGTTTCCCGCCTTCTCGGCGTCGAGCGCGCGGCAGACGAGCGCGTCCGGCGTGACGAGATCGGGACATGTTTGCCTCGTCGCCGTCCCGGTAATCAGCGGATTAGAACGCGCAGGTTGAGCGGGAGCTGCGCTCGCGACGGCCGCTGCAATCAGCATTGGAATCAAGGGGCGGGCTCCAGAAGGGCGGCCACGGTGCGCAGGATCGCGTCGATCTCGTGCGGCTCCGAAAGGCGATGACCGCCGCCCTTGAGCACATTCAGCTGGACATCGCCTGAACGAAGTGCGTGCATGGTGCGGAACGCGATCTCGATCGGTACTTCCTCGTCGCGTTCGCCATGAAGCAACCGGACAGGGCAGTCGATCGGGACTTCCTTGTCCAAGAGCAACAGCTGTTGCCCCGATTCCCAGAAGCGGAGAGCGACACCGTGTTGGGTCGCGTCGTTGCCGCCCGTGAAGCCCCAATTGGTGAAGTCCGGTGCCGCGGCAATTCCGACCAAAGCCTGCACGCGATCCGGACGTAGGAGCGAGAGGTGCATTGCTATCCACCCGCCCATCGAGGAGCCGACCAAGATCAAGGGGCCCTCGGTAAGGCGATCCATCGCGGCGACCGCCTCTTCGAGCCAACGCGCGAGCGTCCCGTCTTCGAAGCGCCCGCCGCTCGAGCCTGTTCCGGAATAATCGAGCCGCAGCATTCCAATGCCTCGCCGTTCGGCGAATGCGTCGAGCGCCTGGGCTTTCGCGCCCTGCATGTCCGATGCGTAGCCAGGCAAGAACACGAGCGTGGGCGACGATCCCCCGCGCTGGCGATAGGCGATGCGCCGCCCTCCGACATCGAAATAGGCGAGCTCAGTCATTGCGATTGTTCAAACACGATGGCCGGGTCCGTAGCATCGGCATCCCTGCAAGTCGCGCCGGCCGTAGATTCGCGCGAATCGCATATTTGTCGTAAGCGCCGCCGTAGCGGGGGCACCGAAATGACCGCACTGAAATCACATAGCCGCAGGTTCTTGATCGCGGGGGCAGGGATCCTCGTTGTCGGCGCGGCAGCTTTCGGACTTGCGCTTTACTCACCGACGCTAGGGCCGATTGCGGGCACGATCGCTCCGCAGCTCTACGTCGATTCCGTCGCCGGCGCGCAGATCCCAGTTCATGGCCCTTACGTGCTGGTCGATGCCAATTCGGCGCGCCTGTACATGATCCAGGACGGCCGGGTTGAGGATTCGATGAAGGTCATCGTCGGGAAGCCGGATACGCCGACGCCGGCGCTGAAGGACGTCATCTATTACGCGACGTTGAACCCTTATTGGCACGTGACGCCAGATCTTACGCGATCCCTCATTGCCGCGAACGTGCTGAAGCAAGGACCGGCTTACCTTTCGGCACATGGTTATGAGGTCGTCTCCGCCTGGACGCCGGATGCACAGGTGGTCCCGCCGGAGAGCGTTGACTGGAAAGCGGTCGCCGCCGGCACTCAGCAAATCTTGGTCCGCGAGCTGCCTGGGCCCTGGAATTCGCTCGGCCATTACAAATTCAACCTGCCGCATGGCGACGGCATCTATCTGCACGATACGCCGCGGAAGGATCTCTTCGCGCAAGACCAGCGCGACCTCAGCCACGGTTGCGTGCGGCTCGAGGACGCCGCGCGGCTGGCGAAGTGGCTCCTCGGCAAGGACCCGCCGGCGGCCTCTTCCCCCGACGACAATGTCCTCCTGCCGAGACCGGTCCCGATCGCGATCAGCTATCTCGATTCCGCGAGCAGCAGCCAGATCGCGGCCTTGCGATAAGGCGTTCGGGACGCTTGGCGGAACGGCACCGCGCCGCGCTGGTTCTGTTATTCACCGGAGGTCGTTCCCATGAAATATCGCAAGCTCGGCGACAGCGAGCTGGAAGTCTCGGAAATCTCGCTCGGTTCCTGGCTGACCTATGGCGTCGGGGTCGAAGCGGACAAGGCACGTGCTTGCCTCGACGAGGCCTTCAACCAGGGAATCAGTTTCATCGACACGGCGAACGTTTACGGTCGGGGCGCCGCCGAGACGTTCGTCGGGAATGCACTGAAGGGACGATCGCGCGACTCCTACGTGCTGGCGACCAAGCTGTTCTTCCCGATGAGCGAAAGCGATCGAGGACTGTCCCGGGCACAAGTCGAAAAGCAACTCGATGCATCGCTGAAACGGCTGCAGACCGACTATGTCGATCTCTACCAGTGCCACCGGTACGATTGGGACACGCCGCTCGAGGAGACGATGGAGGCGCTGACGCGGGCAGTCGAGAGCGGCAAGGCCCGCTACATCGGATTTTCCGAATGGCCTGCAGAGCGGATCCAGGCGGCGCTCGAGATTTCGGGCGCCGGCCGCTCCGCCAAGTTCGTCTCCAGCCAGCCGCAATATTCGCTTCTGTGGCGCGAGCCCGAGGACGAGGTGATCCCGCTTTGCGCCGCCAATGGCATTTCGCAGATCGTCTGGTCGCCGCTCGGGCAGGGCGTGCTTTCCGGTAAATACGATCCCGATCAGCCTCCGCCGAAGGATTCGCGCGCTGCGAGCGATGAGATGGGCGGCTGGATGGATCGGCTGATGCGACCGGAAGTGCTGCGCGCAGTTCAGCGGCTCAAGCCGATCGCTGAAGAGGCAGGGCTCACATTGCCGCAATTCGCGCTCGCTTGGGTACTTCGGGAGCCCAACGTCGCCAGCGCGATTATCGGCGCGTCACGGCCAAGTCAGGTGATCGAGAATGCGGCCGCATCGGGCGTGGTCATTGACACGCAGCTGTTCATGCGCGCCGAGCAGATTGTGGATGAGGCACTCGGGCGCGTTGAAGCCTGATCCAGTCAATCGGACGAACCGCCCACATCCGATCGGTCGTCGAACCTTGCTGACGGCACTCGCCGAGTGGTGGGATGTCGAAGTTACAGATTAATTCTCCATGACAAATGCGACCGAACCGTCTCGGCGGCGTTGTAACGGCTCCTGAACGAGTATATTTTGCCAATGTTTACAGGAGGTTAGTCATGGGGCATAAACGGATTCTTACCCTCTTCGCCGCCGCTGCACTCATTCCGGCCGCGGCGCTTGCACAACACGGCCCCGGCGGCGGCATGGGCGGCCCGCCCTCGGGAATGGGCGGACCGGGCAACGCCGGCGGCTTCGGCCAGGGCGGGCCTTTCGGTCCCGGCGGTCCAGGCGGCATGGGCATGCCCGGAGGCATGGGCGGCATCAGCGGGATGGGCTCCACGATGCGCGACATGGGGCGCATGAACAGCCAGGGACCGGCCAACGCCTCGGCCACCGGCATCGCGCATGCCAACCAGAACAGCGTGCTCGCCGGAACGACGGCGACGACGACTGCCACGAGTGGCCCGCTGACGGGCTTGACCGCCGGCACCACGCTTTATTCGAACGGGACTGCCGTGGGCACCGTCCAGCAGATCCGCGTGACGGGTCGCGGCACCGTTGCGATGGTAGTCGTCAAGGGCACCGACGGCGGCCTTTATGCCGTTCCGGCGAACAAGCTGTCCTACAGCGGCGGAACGCTCTCCACGACGGCGCGCCTCGCTGGCGTCAACGGCTCGACGACGACGACGGCAAGCAGCCAGGCGCGGGTGAACAGCCAGGGACCGATGCACGCCTCGGCGACGGGCATCGCCCATGCCAATTCGCACAGCGTTCTCGCCGGCGGATCGGGCGCGGCCCTGAGTGGAGTTAGCGTCGGCATGCCGTTTTACAGCAACGGTACGCAGGTCGGGACGGTCTATCGGGTAGTGACCGCGAACGGGACGATCACACGCGTTCTCGTCCAGGGCACGAATGGTCGGATCTACTCGCTTGCGCCGAGCACGCTGACGGCGTCCGGTGGCTCGGTCAGCACCACGGCTAGCCTGCGCGGTATCTGACAGCCTGCACAGGGGCAGCATTGAGGCCTCGCCGGTGGAAAACCCGTCGGCGAGGCCTTTTTTCGTTCAAATCGCTTTTGAGCTGCGGCGTGACGGGGAGACGAAAATCTCCTCGATCGGAATTGCGAACAGCTCGGCTACCCGGAACGCCAGCGGGAGCGACGGATCATACTTTCCGGTTTCGATCGCATTGACGCTCTGGCGGGAGACCTCGAGGCGCTCGGCAAGATCCTGCTGGCTCCAGCCGCGCTCGGCGCGAAGGACGCGGAGGCGGTTTTCCAAAGTTCAACCCTCCTCGCCGCGGCGAGCCAAAGCGCCGATGCATCCGAACGCGCCCTGGACCAGCACCCAAACAAACGGGATCCAGTAAGCCTCCATCAGCGGCATCACTCCGAACGCCTGGAGGAAGCCCCAGACGACTGCGGCGCCCATCGTCGCATTCGTCGCAACGGCCATCCGCCGGAGCGTCATCGCCTGATGATATTCATCGCGTTCGTCGGAGAGATAGCGTCCCCAGCTCGCGAAGATTCCGAGCACCGGAAGCGCCGCTGCCGTCGCCATGATCATCAGCAACAAGTCACTGACGTGCCGGTGCGCGCGCAGCCAGACGAGCGGCGGCAGGATGATCGCGTATGCTAGGAACAGCCACAGGACACGTCGCGTATGGGCACGCTGGGCCGGTGTAAAATCGCCCTGCTTTGCAGCAAACATCGGTCAAGCTCCTTTGTCATCAAGACAAGCGAGCTTTACATCAAGCCGTCAGTCACTGTCAAGCATGCT
>JAICSX010000005.1 GCA_025936675.1 Sphingomonas sp. | reverse complement strand
TGGTGGAGCCGAGGGGGATCGAACCCCTGACCTTCGCAATGCCATTGCGACGCTCTCCCAGCTGAGCTACGGCCCCACGGTCGCAGCGCCTTAGGCGATGCGGCGTCCTCTGCAAATGGGAAATTCGATCTTGTCGGTCAACCGCTCGGTCGGTGGCTGTTGAAATCGTCTTGCTCCCAGTTTGCCGCGCCTCCACAAGGCTGGCGAATAAGGGGAGGGGCGACAATGCGATCGGTTCTGGCACTTGCTGCGCTGTTACTCATGGCGGCGGCCCCGCCGGAAGAAGTGCCAGTGCAGCTCAATGTCGATTCCGCTACTCCTCTAAGCGGCCGTTTGATCGTCTTCGCCGAGCCAGCGAAGCCCGGCGACAAGGTGACGGATCGCGTCGACGCCAATCCCTTCGCCGCCACGGCGACGGCAGTTGCGGCGAGGGATGTCGGTTCGCTTTCGACGGGCCAGATCGCGGTGGTCGATGCCGACACGGATTCGATCCCGAATGCCTGGTCGAGGCTGCCGCCGGGCCGCTACCGGATCCAGGCCGTGCTCGACGTCAACGGCGACTATAATTACGCCGGCCGTGGGGCGGGCGATTACGTTTCCGAAGTCACTGAAGTGTCGCTGCCTGGGCCTCTTGAGCCGCTGAAGCTGACCAACGTCCTTCCTGCGTCCAATCCCAACCAGACGCAGAATCCCGCGCGCCAGGCGCTTGAACCCTATCTGGCGAAGGCGATCCCGGTCGATCTCGTCAGTGCGAAGCTCAGCGCGTTCTGGGGGCGGCCGGTACACATCCGCGGCTGGGTCGCGCTTCCGCCGGACTATTCAGCCAAGGGTTCGAAGACCTGGCCCACCGTCTATGCGACGCAGGGCTTCGGCGGGAACCTTGCATCCGGGCGGGCCGACGCAGCCAGCAAGATCAAGCTGATGGCGGAGGGCAGGATCCCGCCGATGATCTGGGTGATGCTCGACGAGAGCTGGCCGACCGGCACTCACGAATTTGCCGACTCCGTCAACAATGGTCCATGGGGCGCGGCGCTGACGACCGAGCTGATCCCGTCGCTTGAGCGAACCTATCGGATGGACGCGCGGCCTTCCGGACGGTTCCTCACCGGCCATTCGTCGGGCGGCTGGGCAACGCTCTGGCTGCAGACCCGCTATCCGACGATCTTCGGCGGGACGTGGTCGACGTCACCTGATCCGAGCGATTTCCACGATTTCACCGGCGCCGACATCTATCGGCCGAACGCGAACGTCTATGTCGACGCGGGGGGCAGGAAGACCCCGCTGGTTCGGATGAACGGGCGCGACGTGGCGACCATCGAGGATTTTGCGCGGCTAGAGGCGGTGCTCGGTCCCTACGGCGGCCAGATGTCGTCGTTCGACTGGGTGTTTTCGCCCAAGGGGAAAGATGGCCGCCCTGAGCAGATGTTCGACCGCCGCACCGGCGCGGTGAATCCCGAGGTCGCTGCTTACTGGCGCGACCATTATGACATCGCCTATCGTCTGCAGCGCGACTGGCCGAGCATCCGCAAGGACCTGGACGGCAAGATCCACGTCATCGTCGGGACGGCGGATACGTTCCATCTCGATGGGGCGGCGCACAAGCTGCAGGCAGTCCTCGAGCGGCTGGGCGCGAAAGCGGACGTTCGCTTCCTGCCCGGCAAGACGCACTTCGATCTTTATGAGGCGAACGGCGATCCGAACGCGCTGCTTATCCAGATTGCGAACGAAATGCACGCGGTCGCGCGGCCCGGAGCGAAGCCCAAAGCCGTGAAGCGTTAGACTTCGTCGTCCTCGCCGCCGGTTTCGACGCCGAGATCGTTATCGCCGGTTTCGAGATCGACTTCCTCGTCGGCGCTAATCTCCTCGTCCTCGTCGATCGTGAGATCGTCGGCGGCGAGCTCCTTGTCCTCGGCCGGCTCCTTGGCCGCGGCCGGAGCCGCTTCGAAGGTCAGCGGCTGCTTCGATTTCAATACGGGCTCGGGCATAAATTCAGTGCCGCAATTGATGCAATGCACCGGGTCTTCAGCTCCGAGATCGTAAAAACGGGTCGAGCACTTGGGGCAAGTGCGCTTGGTGCCCCATTCGGGCTTCACCATGAGGGTCTTCACTCCAGTAGAATTTCGTCTTGCGCGGACGCTCCCACGCGGTCGGCGGCGCGCCTTGCCATAGGCATATGCCCCTGTCAAAGCAGCGCGCCTCAAGCCTAGGATGTGGGATTGGCGAACGCGAAAGAGAAGGGCCCGGTGATCGCCGTCGACGGGCCGGCCGCGAGCGGCAAGGGCACCATCGCGCGCGCGATCGCCAAGCATTTCGGTCTTCCGCATATGGACACTGGGCTGCTCTATCGCGCCGTCGCCCTGAACCTGTGGCGCTGGGGCGGCGATCCGGCCAGCGAGTTCGAGGCGCTTCGGGCTTGCGACGAGCTCGGTTTCGACCCCGATGATCCGGAGCTGCGGAGCGAGCCGGTATCGAGGATCGCTTCGACAATCTCGGCCTATCCGTCGGTTCGCGCGGCGCTGCTCGAGCGACAGCAGGATTTCGCTCACCAGCCCGGCGGCGCGGTTCTCGATGGGCGGGACATCGGAACCGTGATAGCGCCGGACGCGGACGTGAAGCTGTTCGTCACGGCAGCGCGCGAGGTCCGGGCCGAGCGGCGGCTGAAAGAGCTTACCGGCAGGCGCATGAACGCCCATTATGACGACGTGCTCGCCGACTTGACGGCCCGCGACGCGCGAGACTCAGGCCGCGAGGTGGCGCCGCTGAAGCCTGCAACAGATGCGATCCTGCTTGATACGAGCTCGCTCGACCCGAACGAAGCCGTTGCGGAGGCGGTTCGGCTCATCGAGGAGCGCCTGCAGCTTGCGCGCGCCAGGTAACCGTTCCAGCGGCGCTATGCTGTATTGACACTATAACACACCGGCGGTAGTTTCTGCTCCGCAGGAGGATTGCCGATGTACAGCCAACAAGAGCTAGACGATGCCGTCGCGGCCGGCGTGATTACGCAAGAGGCGGCGAACGCCTTGCGTGCCTATATCGAGCGCGAGCGAACGATCGCCATTCCCGATGAGGAACAGTTCCGGCTCATCACCGGCTTCAACGACATTTTCGTGTCCATCGCCGCGGCAATCCTGTTGTTCGCGGTCGGCTGGATCGGGCAGAGTATCGGCCAGGCGACCGGCCTCTACATCAGCGATCATGGCGATGTCGGCCCAAGCTTCCTTGCACCACTGCTCGTCGCGGCGACATCCTGGGGCCTGGCTCTGTTCTTCACCGCCAAGCGGCGCATGGCGCTGCCATCCATCCTCCTGCTGCTCTCGTTTGTCGGCGGCGTGCTCGTGACGAGCGCCTTCGTGCTGGTGCAGATCATCGGTCCCGACCGCTTCAACAATGACAATCAGCTTCTTGGGGCCACCGTGGGCGCCATCAGCGCAGCAATCGCTGCCGTAGGCGCCTTCATCCACTGGCGCCGGTTTCACGTGCCGATCACCGTGGCGGCTGGTGCCGCTGCGGTTGCCGGTCTTTTCCTCGCGATCGTCGTCGGGATCGTCCAGCCGGGCGACGGCAAGAGCGCGATGAACCTGATCCTCAGCTTCGTCCTCGTGCTAGGCATCGGCATGTTCCTGTTCGCGATGTGGTGGGATGCGTCCGACCGTGCGCGGCTCACCCGTCGCTCGGACGTCGCCTTCTGGCTGCATTTGCTTGCCGCGCCGATGATCGCCCACCCAATCTTCACGCTGCTTGGCGTGATGAACGGCAATGTCGGGACGGGTGTCGGCCTGCTCGTGGTCGGCCTCTACATCCTGTTCGGACTGACCGCGCTGGCTGTCGACCGCCGGGCGCTGCTGGTCTCGGCGCTCGCCTATGTGCTTTACGCGCTGACCGAGCTGTTCAAGCGCTTCGGCGCGGTCGAGCTCAATATCGCGCTGACCGCGCTGGTAATCGGCTCGGCCCTGCTGCTGCTGTCAGCTTATTGGCATCAGGCCCGCAAGATCGTGGTCAAGCAGCTGCCCGCGAACCTGCAGGCGCGTCTTCCTAATCTGGATCGCCCGGCAGCGATCCCGGTCAGCGCACCAGCCGCATAAGCCGGCGCTCGAGCGGGGCCAGCACACCGCCAAGGTCGTGGCCCCGCTTGAGCACCGCGCCATGCTCTCCGACGAGCGCGAACGCCCCCTGCTTCTGCCGAAGCGCGGGGCGTTTTTCGATTCGAACCTCCGGGCGCTCGGAATGGCGGCGGAAGGCGGCGAAGATCGCCACGTCGGGATCGATTCGGAGCGCATAATCGCGCCAGTGCCCGGCCGCGACCATGCGGCCGTAAAGGTCGAGGATTCGGCCTAGCTCCCGTCGATCGAACGTGGCGATTGGGCGCCGGTCCCAGGCACTCGGGAACGGCGCAATGACGCTCAAGCGCTTTTGACCTTCGGCTGCGGCTGGCGCGCAGGCTTCATCCTGTGCAGCTCCGAGCGGAGCTCTTGGATCTCATTCTCGAGCTCCTGCAGCCGGGCGCGAACCGGGTCGACATCCTCGCCGCAGGGCGTCCCGTAGGGCATGAAGCCGGGACTGTAGTGAACGGCGTCGACCGGCACAGCCTTTGCGGGAATGCCCACAACCGTCTGGCCGGGCGCAACATCCTTGGTGACCACCGAATTGGCGCCGATCTTCGCGCCTTCACCGATTTCGATCGGGCCCAGGATTTGAGCGCCTGAGCCGACCACAACCCCGCTTCGAAGCGTCGGGTGGCGTTTGCCTCCAACGCCGGTGGTGGGGTTGGTGCCGCCGAGCGTCACATGCTGGTAGATGGTGACGTCGTCGTCGATCTCGGCGCTCTCTCCGATGACCGTGAAGCCATGGTCGAGGAAGAAGCGCTTGCCGATCTTCGCGCCTGGATGGATGTCGATTGCGGTGAGGAACCGCGCCAGGTGGTTGATCAGGCGTGCGACGAAGAAGAGGCGGCCTTCCCAAAGCCAATGCGCAACGCGGTGCAAAGCCAGCGCGGTCACGCCCGGATAGAAGAGAACGTCCCAGCGCGAACGCGCGGCGGGATCGCGCGATTTCACCGAATCCAGATATGCAATGAGGCTCGACTGCAAGCGCCGCTATTCCTTGCCGTTTCGGTATCAATCTAAGTGCGGGCCGTTTTAAATTCCAGCCGGGCGGAGCAATGGCTGCCGCGATTCCTCTTGGCGAGCGCTTCCGGTTCAGCGAAAGCGCCGGTGCCGAACAAGCGCGATTGGGGGGCGAAAAGATCTTTTCCGCATACAACCCGCTCTACTCCCTGGCAGGCTTCCTGGTCGGCATGCTCGTCGGAATGACGGGCGTCGGCGGCGGGTCGCTGATGACGCCGATCCTCGTCCTCCTGTTCAATTTCCATCCAGTGACTGCCGTCGGCACCGATCTTCTGTATGCTTCAGTCACGAAGACCGTCGGTACTGCAGTTCATGGCAAGCAGCAGACGGTCGACTGGCACATCGTCGGCGGACTCGCCCTTGGCAGCGTGCCGACATCCATCGCGACTCTGTTCGTGATGAGTCGATTGAACACGCTCAGCGGCGATCCGACCGTCCTCGACGTCCTGCTCGGAAGCGTGCTGCTGTTGACGGCGTTCGCAATCTTCTTCCGTCCGTGGATCGTCAGGCGCGCCGGGCCGCATTTCAGTGGATTGCCCGAGGCGCGCATCTCTCACTGGACCGTTCTCCTCGGTGCTGTGCTCGGCATTCTTGTGTCATTGACCTCGGTTGGGGCCGGAGCGCTCGGCACGACCGCTCTCCTACTCCTTTACCCGCGCCTTCCGGTTGCCCGGATTGCGGGAAGCGATATTGCCCATGCGGTGCCACTGACATTGATCGCCGGAATCGGTCACTGGCTGATGGGATCGGTCGACTTCACGCTGATGGCGGCGCTGTTGGCGGGTTCGATCCCCGGAATCATCGTCGGCAGCCTTTTAAGCGGCCGCTCCTCCGACGCGATCCTGCGGCCAGTTTTGGCCATGACTTTGCTGGTCGTCTCGGTCCGGATGCTGACGATCTAGAGCGTCGCTTCGACGGTCGCGATCGCCTTCATCACGGCGGCAATCCGAACCGCATTCTGTATCACGTCCGATTTGACGCCATGTTCGAGCAGCAAGCGCTCGTGGCTGTCGATGCACATGCCGCAGCCGTTCATGGCTGACACTGCGAGCGAAAAGAGCTCGAAATCATCCTTGTCGATGCCGTGCTGGCCGATGAAGTTCATCCTGAGGCGCGCCGGCTTCGTGCCATATTCGGGGTTCGAGGTGAGGTGCACGAAGCGATAATAGACGTTGTTCATCGCCATCACCGCCGCTGCGCCCCGCGCAGCATTGGCGATCTTCTCGTCGAGCTTTCCCTCGACCTCGGCTTCGGCGGCGGCGACCAGCGGTCGGTAGCCAGAGCCATGGGCGCAGGCGAGCAGCAGCCCAAGCTTGCGCTGTTCGCCGATCAGCTGGTCGGACAGGATTGAGCCGAGGTTGAGCCTCAGGTCCTTGGCATAGTCGGGCAGCGTCTCAGCAAATTGCTTGAGCGACATGTTGGAAGCTCCGGAAATGAAAAAGGGGCGGGCCTGGGGAGGAGATGCCCGCCCCTTGGGTAAGCCGGCCAGCCAAGGGGGCTAGGGCTGGCCGGCTGTCCTCCCTTGCGGGAGAACTGATGTCAGGCGGCAGGCTTCAAGACCTCCTCACCCGGCGTCCAGTTGCAGGGACACAGCTCGTCCGTCTGCAACGCGTCGAGGACCCGAAGCGCCTCAGCCGGGTTACGTCCCACATTCAAGCCGTTAACGGTGACATGTTGGATCACGTTGTCGGGATCGACGATGAACGTCGCTCGAAGCGCCACGCCTTCATCCTTGTCGAGGATGCCGAGCGCTCCAGCGAGCTCCTTCTTGTTATCGGCGATCCACGGGAAGTCGGCCTGTCCAAGCTGTTCGTCGGAGCGGCGCCACGCGAAGTGAACGTGCGCGGTGTCGGTCGAGGCGCCGATCAGGACCGCGTCGCGGTCCTCGAAGTCCGCCTTCAACTCGCCGTAGCCGACGATCTCCGTCGGGCAGACGAAGGTGAAGTCCTTGGGCCAGTAGAAAAGGACCTTCCACTTGCCATTGGTCTCGGCAAGATCGATCGTCTCGCCGGCAGGCAGCGCGGACGTGCCCTGCTGGACGGGCAGCGTGAGTGCCGGAAGCTTGTCACCAACGGTAAGCATCAATCCAAATCTCCTATTGTTGCAGTGCAGCGTAACTGACCTCGATCTAGGTAGCTGGCTTAAATCGTTCAAGACTATTATACGGCTGTCAGTGATTGGATTTATCAATCAATGATTGTCCACCTTCCGACCGTCAAACAGCTCCAATATCTGGTCGCGCTGCAGCGGTTCGGCCATTTCGGAAAGGCGGCGGACGCCTGCTTCGTGACCCAGTCGACGCTGTCGGCCGGATTGCGTGAGCTGGAGACCCTGCTTGGCGTCACCTTGGTCGAGCGGACGCGCCGCGTCGTGCGCTTTACGACGCTTGGCGAGAAGATCGCGGAGAAGGCGGTCGCCGTGCTTCGCGAGACCGAGGAGCTGGCCGAGATGGCGCGCGCGCAGGGACGCCCGCTTCATGGTGAGCTTCGAATGGGCGTGATCCCGACGATCGCGCCTTTCCTTCTTCCGACGATGCTGCCCCGCCTCAGGAGCCATTGGCCCGAGCTCAAGCTCTATCTTCGCGAGGAGACCAGCGCGGCCGCGTGCGAGGCGCTTCACCGCGGGCAGCTCGACTGCGTCCTTTTGGCGCTGCCCTTCGCCTGCGGGGACGTCGACAGCACGCCGTTATTCGATGATCCGCTCTACGTTGCCTATCCGCGAGGAGAAGCTCCTGGCACCGCTTCAATCGCTGCAGCGGACATCGACGAAGACCGGCTGCTGCTGCTCGAGGACGGCCATTGCCTCAAGGATCATGCCCTTTCCGCGTGCAACCGGCCGGAGCTCCGCGCGAACGCGGCGATGATGGGAACCTCGCTCCACACGCTCGTTCAGATGGTCGACAACGGCCTCGGCCTGACCTTCGTGCCGGGAATGGCGATCGAGGCCGGGATCCTAGCGGGCACCGACATCGACGCGAAGCCGCTTCGCTCCGATCATCCCTATCGCCAGATCGCGCTGATCTGGCGCCGCTCGAGCCCGCGCGAGAGCGAGTTCCAGCTGCTCGCGACGACTCTTCGGCGAATCGCCGGCGACCTTATCTCCGATGTTGCCGCGAATGGCGCGGCACCCGCGCTCGAGCCCGCCTGAGCCCGAGCGCGGCGCGGCCAGCTACTTCGCCATCTCCGGCTGGCGCGACTGCGCGGTGCTCGCGCCTTTCGGACGGCGAACATCGAACCGGTCGGCATCCATCACCTTGACCCAGGCGGCGATAAAATCGCGAACGAACTTCTCGCCCGCGTCGTTAGCGGCATAGACCTCGGAAAGAGCGCGCAGCTGCGAGTTCGAGCCGAACACGAGATCGGTGCGGGTCGCGGTCCATTTCTGCTGATTGGACTGACGGTCGCTACCGACGAACTCGGCATCGCCGCTCCCGTCGACCGGCTTCCACGCCGTGCCCATGTCGAGCAGGTTGACGAAGAAGTCGTTGGTCAGCTGGCCGACCCGGTTGGTGAGCACGCCATGCTTCGAGCCGCCATGGTTGGCCCCAAGCACTCGAAGTCCCCCGACCAGCACGGTCATTTCCGGAGCGGTGAGGCCCAGAAGCTGAGCCCGGTCGATCAGCAGCTCTTCCGTCGGTACCCGCATCCGCGTGGAGAGATAATTGCGGAAACCGTCGGCCTTAGGCTCGAGATAAGCGAGGCCATCGACGTCGGTCTGTTCCTGGCTGGCATCGCCGCGGCCGCCGGTGAACGGAACCGAGACGTTGTAGCCCGCGTCCTTGGCGGCCTTCTCCACCGCCGCCGAGCCGCCGAGGACGATCGCGTCCGCAAGCGAGATGCTGCCGCGCAGCTCGTCGAGCTTCGACAGGACCTTCTGGAGCTCCTCGGGCTCGTTTACCTTCCAGCCGCGCTGCGGTTCGAGCCGAATGCGCGCGCCGTTGGCGCCGCCGCGGTGATCCGACCTGCGATAGGTCGAGGCGGACGCCCAGGCGGTCTTCACCAGCTCGCTAACCGTCAGACCGCTGTTGAGGATCTTGCTCTTGAGATCGGCGACTTCGCTGTCGCTCGGCTTGTATCCGGCAGGTACCGGATCCTGCCAGATCAGGTCTTCCTGTGGCACTTCCGGTCCAAGGTAGCGCGACTTGGGACCCATGTCGCGGTGGCAGAGCTTAAACCAGGCGCGCGCGGCCATGTCCGAAAAATGATCGGGATCGTCGCGGAAGCGCTCCGCATATTTGCGGAACTCGGGATCGACCTTGAACGCCATGTCGGCGGTGGTCATCATCGTCGGCACGCGCTTTCCCGGCGTATGCGCTGCCGGAGCCAGATCCTCGGGTTTCGGATCAATCGGCTGCCATTGCTTCGCGCCGGCCGGGCTCCTCACCAGCTCGTATTCATAATCGAGCAGCATGTGCCAGTAGTCCGATCCCCATTTGGTCGGGTGCGGAGTCCATGCGCCTTCGAGGCCGCTGGTGATGGTGTCGTCGGCCATCCCGCAGCCGTGGGTCGAGGTCCAGCCGAGGCCCATCTGGGCGATGTCCGCGCCTTCCGGCTCCGCTCCGACCTTCGACGCGTCGCCGGCGCCGTGGCACTTGCCGAACGTGTGCCCCGCGGCGGTGAGCGCAACCGTCTCCTCGTCGGTCATGCCCATGCGGTGGAAGGTCTCGCGGATCTCCTTGGCTGAAGCGAGTGCGTCGGCGCTGCCGCCGGGTCCTTCCGGGTTGACGTAAATGAGGCCCATCTGGACCGCGGCCAAGGGGTTCTCGAGCACTTCTTCGGCGGCGTCGCCCATGCGCGGCTTGGCGCCCTTGCCGACCCATTCCTCCTCGGTGCCCCAATAAACGTCGTGCTCGGGTTCGTAGACGTCGGCGCGGCCGCCGCCGAAGCCGAACACCGGCGCACCCATCGATTCAAAGGCAACGTTGCCGGCTAGGATCATAAGGTCCGCCCAGCTGAGCTTGCGGCCATATTTCTGCTTGATCGGCCACAGCAGGCGGCGCGCCTTGTCGAGGTTTCCATTGTCCGGCCAGCTGTTGAGCGGGGCAAAGCGCTGCTGCCCGGAGTTCGCGCCGCCCCGGCCGTCGCCGATGCGGTAGGTTCCAGCGGCGTGCCACGCCATGCGGATGAAGAACGGGCCGTAGTGGCCATAGTCCGCCGGCCACCAGGGCTGGCTGTCGGTCATCAAGGCCGTGAGGTCGCGCTTCACGGCGTCGTAATCGAGTGACAGGAACTCCTCGGCATAGTTGAAGTCAGGACCCATCGGATCCGACGGCTGAGGGAGGATTTCGAGCGAGAGCTGGTTCGGCCACCAGTCGCGGTTGGTCCGGCCAAGGAGCGAGCGGAGTGCCGCACCTTCTTCGCTGGGTCCACCGTGCAGCGGATCACTCGTTTTTGCGTCCATGACTCTCCAGCCTCCTCTTTTTTCCGAGCAAACAGCGTTAGGCCGTCGGTCCAACAGCAAGGAAACGACTTCTTCTCGTCAGTGAGAACAAGGAAATCGATTAGCAATCTCCCTGACTGCTTCTCACTCCATGTGGCGAAGTCCCGTTCGCAAGTAACTGTAGCCGGTCATGAGCGTCAGCGCGGCAGCTGCCCAAAGCGAAAGGATCCCAAATTCATGCACCCAGGGCATGTGGGGCAGGGCCCCGCCAAGGATCAGCGCACCCAAAGCGACCAGCTGCAGCGTCGTCTTCCACTTGGCGAGCGCGCTGACCGGAACCGAGACCTGCAGGCCGGCAAGATATTCGCGCAACCCGGAGACGATGATCTCGCGCAGAAGGATGATGAGCGCGGCGATGATGTTCAGCCCGGCGATCTCCGGAATGGGATTGGATCTCCGGCTCGAGATCAGCATGACCAAGACGGCCGCGACCATGATCTTGTCGGCGATCGGGTCGAGGAATTGGCCGAGCTTCGAGATGCTTCCCCATGCCCTGGCGAGATAGCCGTCCAGATAATCGGTGATTCCGACGAGGCAGTAGAGCGCGAACGTGATCGCGTAATCGATCGGCTGCGGCCGCCACAGCAGGAAAACGAGGATCGGCACCGCAAGGATGCGCGACAGGGTGAGAAGATTCGGCAGCGACAGCATCGTTCCGGCGGCAACGGTTAGAAGGGTTTGTCCGCATGCGCAAAGCTAGGCTATGCGCATGACCGTCAGACGATGAAGACCCGCGCGGCCCAGGCTTGATCCAGAACGTTGCTCACCTGCTGCGCTCGCGGCGCTTCGTGCCGTTGTTCGCGACCCAGTTCCTGGGGGCGTTCAACGACAGCCTGTTCAAGCAGGCAGTGGTGCTGTTCGTTACCTACCAGTTGCTCAAGGATGCACGGCAGGAGTTCCAGTTCAGCGCTATCGCGCAGGGGCTGTTCATCCTTCCCTTCTTCCTCTTCTCAGCTTTGTCCGGTCAGCTTGCCGACGACCATGACAAGGCCAAGCTGATCCGGATCATCAAGTTTGCCGAGATCGGGATCATGATCGTCGGCGGCGCGGGGCTGATGCTCGCGAACAAATATCTGATGCTCGCGGCAGTGCTCGCGATGGGCGTGCATTCGACGTTCTTCGGACCGATCAAATATTCGATCCTGCCCCAGCATCTTCAGCGTGACGAAGTGCTCGGCGGTACGGGCCTGGTCGAGGCGGGCACGTATATTGCAATCCTTTTAGGCACCATCCTCGCGGGCGTGGTTGCATCACATCCCGACTGGGCGGCGGGCGCGGTGTTCGGCTTCGCGTTGCTCGGCTATGCCGCTGGGCGGCAGGTCCCGCCCGCCCCACCGGCCGCCGAACGGCTACCAATCACCTGGCACATCGTCCATGCATCGATCGAGCTCGTGAGCGCGACGATGCACATTCGGCGCCTGTTCCTCGCGATCCTCGCGATCAGCTTCTTCTGGACGATCGGCGCGGTCCTCATCATCATTTTTCCGCCGCTGGTTAAGAACGTGCTCGGCGCGAACGAGCAGGTTGCCAGCCTGTTCATCGCTGTCTTCTCTATCGGAATCGCGATCGGGTCGGTTGCGATCAATCGCCTGCTGAAGAGCGAAGTCTCGGCCAGATTCGCGCCGCCCGCGGTGATCGCGATGGGTGTGTTCGTCCTGCTGCTCCATTTCGTCGCGCTGACCTGGAGCAAGCATGGGCCCGACCTGACCACGCTCGGGAACTTCCTCTACAATCCGATGGCCTGGCCGATGATCCTGTGCCTGCTCGGGGTCGCGGTCACCGGGGGAATGTTCGTGGTGCCGCTCTATGCATTCCTCACGACGACGGTGCCCAAGACAGAAACCTCGCGCACCGTCGCCGCCAACAACATCGTGAACTCGGGCGCGATGGTCATCGGGAGCCTGCTCTCGATCGGACTCAACCTGGCGGGCGTAGGACCGACGGCGCAGCTCCTGCTCGTCGCAGCGATGTGCATCGTCTCAGCCTGGCTCGGATGGAAGCTCCACCTCGCCTGCGATTGAGCCGCTAGCCGATCAGGACTGAAACGAAGAGGAATCCCGCCACGAACGTCATGGCAAAGAGCTTGAGGTCGTCGATGATCGCGGAGGGCTGCACGTTCTTTTGAAGCTCACGCACCGGCCCGCGACCGAAGGATTTCGGATGCAAGGCAAAGACAGGGCGGACGACGTGCATGGCAACTCCCTAACGCGGCGTTTACCATGACTAAATGCGGGACGAGCGCAAGCGGATCCGCAGTCCCGAAGCGGGACGCCGGGTCGGGCTTTAGAGTTCGACCTTAGCCGTTGACTGCGCTGCGCAGCGGCGGATGGCCGTCGCGGCGATGCGCTGCAAGCAACTCGCGCGCCTGCTCGGCGGGCATCGGTTTGCCGAAATACCAGCCCTGGCCGATTTCGCATCCCAGCCGCACGACCGTGTTGTAGGAATCTTCGTTCTCGATCCCTTCGACGCAAACGGGGACGGGTAGGGATGCGGCCAGCGTCTGCACTGCGCGGACGATCGCCGAGCTTTCCCGCTTGGTATTGATGTTGGTGACGAAGCTGCGGTCGATCTTGATGATGTCGAACGGCAGCGACCTCAGGTGCGCGAGCGAAGAGAAACCCGTCCCGAAGTCGTCGAGCGCGAGACGAATGCCCTGGTTCTTCAAGCTGGTCACAATGGTCTTGGCGAGATCGAGATCAGCGAAGAGCGAGCTTTCGGTGACTTCGACGACGAGGCGCTCCGCCGGGAAGCCGGTGTCGGCAAGCGTCTTGACGATCCGCTGCGCGAGCCAGCCGTCGGCAAGTTGCAACGGCGAGATGTTGACCGAGATTTTGACCGTCGGATCCCACTCGGCCGCTTCGCGAAGCGCCTCGGCGATCACATGCTCGGACAACCGTCCAATCAGCCCTATCTCCTCGGCGACCGGGATGAACACATCGGGGCCGATCACCCCCGAGAGCGGATGGATCCAGCGAGCGAGCACCTCGAAACCCACGATCTCGCCCGTCTGAAGGTCGACCTGCGGCTCGAAATAAGGGACGAACTGGTCGTGCTCGAGGCCGACGCGGATACCCTGCTCGATCTCGCCGTGGGCGATGAGCGCGCGCTCCATGCCTGCGTCAAACCACACCGGACGAGCGACCCTGCCGCTTCGCGCATGGTCCATTGCGATGTCGGCACGGCGGAGAATGTCGGGAATGCGCGCATTCGCTGCCGGAGTCGATGCAATGCCTGCGAACGCGCCGACCTGGATGATCCGCTCCTCGAACAGCAGCGGCGTCGTGACGGTGTGAAGCACGACTTCGGCAAGTTCGTCAGCGCGGTTCATGTCATCCGGGCTGAGTGCAAGAGCGACGGCAAATTCGTCGCCGCTGAGGCGCGCGATCACCGAGTCCGGTCCGAGCTCGTGCGCCAAGGAGACGGAGATCGATTTCAGCAAGCGGTCGCCAGTCTCATAGCCATGCTGGTCGTTGACCGTCTTGAAGCGATGGATCTGGAAAGAGATGACGACCAAATTGTCCCCACGCTCTGCCGCGGCGGCAGAGAGCTGGGCTCCCCGGTCGGCGAAGCCTTTCCGGTTGTAGAGGCCCGTGATTGCATCAGTCGTTGCGAGCACCGTCGCGCGGCGCTCTTGCTCGGCGCGCATCTCCGCTTCGTGCTGGAGATCCACGTAGCGGCGCCAACCGAACAGGATCAGCGCCACGTTGAGCGTCAGCGCCGTGCTCGCGATGCGGATTTCCGGGCCGAACTGCTGGCCGCCGATTCGAAGGTTGTGGAAGAAGGCGCTGCCGTTCCAGATGAGCAGCATGACAGCGGTGATGAGGACGGCCAGAACAACGGCGTCCCGGCGTGCGCTCACCACCCTGGAACTGGAGCTACTCTTCACTTGGGTTCGCCGCCTACAATTGCGCGTCCCTGATACCTTGCGAACGTTTAATAAATTCCTCTCCGAAATGGAGAGAATCAGTTGCCCTTGAGGCTGGTGCGGACGGTGGGAGTCGAACCCACACTCCCAATCGGGAAGAGGATTTTAAGTCCCCAGCGTCTACCGTTCCGCCACGTCCGCTTGCTTGCCTGGCGACGGTAGTTGCGGCCAGGCTATTCCGCGGTGATTTCCTTCAGGTTTAAGCGCTCGCGCATTTCCTTGCCGGGCTTGAAGTAAGGGACGCGCTTGGCGTTCACCGAGACGGATTCGCCCGTGCGCGGGTTGCGGCCCACCCGGCCATCCCTCTGCCTCGTCGAAAATGCTCCAAAGCCGCGCAGCTCGACACGGCCGCCCTTTGCAAGCTGGTCAGTGATCGAATCGAAAATGGCGCTCACCACGCCTTCGACTTCGCGCTGCGTCAGGTCTGGAAAATCGGTGCAAAGCTTCTGCACCAGCTCAGAACGGATCATCGTCGTCCCCGCTTCAGGATTAGGTCGGCCCACAACTCCCCCGTGCAAACCAGGGGCCGCTTGGTCACTAACGCTGTCAGGAAAGTTAGGCCGAGGCAAGCAGGATTTGCGCGGCGCACCCCTAAAGGAACGCCGCGCATACAGTCACTTGGCTATTTCTTCTTGTTGCCCTTCCCGGCCTGCGCTTCCTTGAGCGCGGCGCCGAGGATGTCGCCGAGCGAAGCGCCGGAATCGGACGAGCCATATTGGGCGACCGCCTGCTTCTCCTCAGCGATCTGAAGCGCCTTGATCGAGAAGTTCGGCTTCTTCGAGCGGTCGAAGCCGATGACCATCGCATCGAGCTTCTGACCGACCTGGAAACGCTCCGGCCGCTGCTCGTCTCGATCGCGGCCGAGATCGCCACGCTTGATGAAGCCCGTCGCCCCGTCGTCGCCGACCTGAACATCCAGTCCCGGGTCCTGGACCGCGCGGATCGTCACCGTGAGGGTGTCGCCCTTCTTGACGCCGCCGGCAGCAGCGCCTGCGCCTGACGTCGCGCCCTTGCCGGCGCCGCCGCCCTCGAGCTGCTTCATGCCGAGGCTGATGCGCTCCTTCTCGACGTCGACGTCGAGGACCTGCGCCTTGACCGTCTCACCCTTGCGGTGGAGCTGAAGCGCTTCCTCGCCCGACACGCCCCAGGCGATATCCGACATGTGGACCATGCCGTCGACGTCGCCTTCGAGACCGATGAACAGGCCGAATTCGGTCGCATTCTTGACCTCGCCCTCGACCACAGAGCCAACCGGATGCGTTTCCGCGAACGCCTCCCACGGATTGGCCTGCGCCTGCTTGAGGCCGAGCGAGATACGACGCTTCTCTTCGTCGACCTCGAGCACCTTGACGTCGACTTCCTGTGAAGTGCTGACGATTTTGCCCGGGTGGACGTTCTTTTTGGTCCAGCTCATCTCGGAGACGTGGACAAGGCCCTCGATGCCCGCTTCGAGCTCCACGAAGGCACCATATTCGGTGATGTTCGTGACCCGGCCGCGGAACGTTCCTCCGATCGGATACTTCGCAGCTGCGCCTTCCCACGGGTCGCTTTCCAGCTGCTTCATGCCAAGGCTGATGCGCTGCGTATCGCGGTTGATGCGGATGATCTGCACCTTCACCGTGTCGCCGATGTTCAGCACTTCGGACGGATGATTGACGCGTTTGTAGCTGATGTCGGTGACGTGGAGCAGGCCGTCGATGCCACCGAGGTCCACGAAGGCGCCATAGTCCGTGATATTCTTGACGACGCCGTCGATCACCTGCCCTTCGGTGAGGCTCTGGATGAGGCCGCTGCGCTGCTCGGCGCGCGTTTCCTCGAGGATCGCGCGGCGCGAGACGACGATGTTGCCGCGGCGCCGGTCCATCTTGAGGATCTGGAACGGCTGCGGGAGGTCCATCAGCGGCTGGACGTCGCGAACTGGGCGGATGTCGACCTGGCTACCGGGCAGGAACGCCACGGCGCCGCCGAGATCGACCGTGAAGCCGCCCTTCACGCGTCCGAAGATCACGCCGTCGACGCGGTTGCCGGCTTCAAATTCCTTCTCGAGCTTGTCCCATGCGGCTTCCCGGCGCGCCCGGTCGCGCGACAGCATCGCTTCGCCCATCGAATTCTCGACTCGGTCGACATAGACCTCGACCTCGTCGCCGATCTTCAGGTCTGCCTTCTGCCCGGGGGCAGCGAACTCGCGCAGCGGAACGCGGCCTTCGCTCTTCAGGCCGACGTCGATCACCGCCATGTCATTCTCGATCCCGGTGACGGTGCCCTTCACCACCTTGCCTTCGAAGGCTTCGTTTTCTCCGCCGAGGCTTTTGTTGAGGAGCTCCGCAAAATCGTCGCGGGTCGGGAATGTCGTGGTCGCCATATGCCTAATATTCTTCCGTAACTTCAAATTCGCTTGCCGCGCCGCGCCACCATGGCGAAGCTCCAACAGCGGACCTGGTTTCATGTCCTGCCCCGAAAGGCTCATCCTTTCAGGGCATCCGGCGACAGCCCCATGCGAAAAAGCGCGTTCCGGTCCCGGCCACTGCCCGGTCAACCGTACGCGCTCGCCAAATGGACGGGCTGCCCAGAGGGGATCATCGCCCGCCGGACGGCGCGCGCCTTAGCTGAGCGGGGTCGCGAGGGCAAGTGAAGGCGCCGCGACGGGTAATCCTGGGTCATTGACCGAAATAGGAAGATTCCTATTGCTTCTAGGGAACAAATAGGGAACATGGCGTCTTGGAGTCGCCGTCATGCTTGTTCTCGATCCTGCACTGCTTGTCGCTCTCGCGGCGCTGATCAGCAGCCTTTCCGCATTCGTCTGGTCCGTTCGGCGAAAGCCCTGACCCGCCTCTGCTACCAGCGCCGGTTCGAGCTCTTGCGGCCGCTTGGTGGATCCGCCGAAACCTTATTGGACTTCGGCATTTCGCTTGAGCCCATTGCAAGGAAGCTGCGCACGGCTTCGGCCGAGATCGGCCGGCCGAACAGCCATCCTTGCGCTTCGGCGCAACCAAAGTCCGCAAGAGCGCTCCGGATCTGCTCGGATTCAACGCCCTCGGCCGTGATCGGCACCGCCAGGTTGTGGCCGAGGCCCGCGATGGTGCTGACGATCGCCGCGGTCTGCTCGCTCTTCACGATCGTAGTGATGAAGCTCTTGTCGATCTTGATGCGATCGAGCGGCAGGTGGTTGACCTGGGCGAGGCTCGCATAGCCGGTTCCGAAGTCGTCGAGCGAGATGCTGACGCCGACGTTCTTGAGGCTGCGGATGATGGTCAGCACCTGCTCGCGATCTTCCAGCAGCGACCCTTCGGTGATTTCGATCTCAAGGCGGCTGGCCGGGAATCCATTAGTCGCGAGCAGCCTGAGGATGTGCTCGGCGAGCAGGGGATCGCGGAACTGCACCGGCGATACGTTGACGGCAAGCTTGAGGTGGGTCGGCCAGGCACGCGCTTCCTTGAGCGCCTGCTCAAGGACGTTGAGGGTCAGCGGACCGATCAGGCCGGTGCGCTCGGCCGTTTCGATGAAGGTTTCTGCCTCGACGAGCCCGCGATCCGGCGAACGCCAGCGCGCAAGCGCCTCGAAGCCGATGATCTGCCGCGTCGTGAGATCGACGAGCGGCTGGAAGAAGGGAATGAACTCGCCGTCCTTGATGCCGCGGCGGATGCCTTCCTCGAGCTTGAGCCGCTCAGTCAGCTCGCGCTCGAGCTCCTCGTCGAACCAGGCAAACGCGTTACGGCCCGCTCTCTTTGCCGCGTAAAGCGCGACGTCGCTGTGGCGAAGCACGGCTTCGTCGTCGCTGCAGTCGGCCAGTCGTGAGAAGCCGATCGAGGCGGTGACCTGGATCTGCGAACCCTCGATCAGCACGGGCGAGGAAAGGGCGGTGAGAATGCTGCGCGCAATTTCCTCCGCGGCGGCTTCGTCCGAGGTTGGCAGCAGCATCGCGAATTCATCGCCGCCCGTTCGCGCACAACAGGCATCCGCAGGAGCGACGCTCTTGGAGACCTCGGCGACGCGCCTGAGCACCTTGTCGCCGGCCAAGTGACCGTAAAGGTCGTTGACGCGCTTGAAGTGGTCGAGGTCGAGTACGAGGAACACGCCGCCTGATTTCGCACCGAGCGCGTCGTCGAGCGACCGCATCAGCTCGCGACGATTGGCGAGGCCCGTCGTGGGGTCGGTGTTCGCATTGCTCTGGGCCAGTCGCTCGGCCGCTTCGTACGCTTCCAGCGCTTCGCGAAGATCCTTCGACCGCCTCCATCCGAATAGGATGATGGCGATGTTTAGGAGGAAGGCGACCTTAAGCGTGCTTGCCGAGTCCGGCAGTCGCGCGCCCAGCAGCGCTGCAGGCACGACTTGGCTGCCGAGCGCCACGAACAGCAAGATCGCGGCGACCGTCGCGCACGTAGTAATGACGTGACTGCCGGCTAGCCGGACAGCCTTGCTCTTTTGCTTACGCAATGTCCCAATCCACTTCGGTACGCGACCGCATATGGCTGAGAGAAGTGAAGATTATCCTACATTACGGCCGTTGCGGTTCGAATGCCGTTGCGACTATCCGCCGGAGCCATGTGCAACCTCTACAGCATGACTGCCACGGTCGATGAGATGCGCAGGATCTTCGGGCCCTTCGAAGGCGATAAGACGAACGTCCCTGCCTATGACGAGATCTACCCGGGCTACAGCGCTCCGGTGCTGCTGAGGAACGACGGCCGGCTGAAGCTCGAGACGATGAAGTGGGGGTTCCCGGGGCCGCAGGCGGCGGCCGGGCGACCGGTCACAAACGTGCGGAACCTCAACAGCGGCTTTTGGCGCAACGCGCTGAACGACCCGGCGCGGCGCTGCATCGTCCCGGTGACGAGCTTTTGCGAATGGACCGGCGAAGTCGGAAGCAAGACCAAGGTCTGGTTCGGACTCGGAGAGGAGCAGCATCCGTTGTTTGCGTTCGCGGGAATCTGGCGTCCGGGCCCAGAGGGCTCGTTCTACGCATTCCTGACCTGCGAGCCGAACGAGACCGTTGGCGCGGTGCATCCCAAGGCGATGCCGGTGATGCTTCGTCCAGGCGAGGACGTCGATCGCTGGCTCTCGAGCGAACGAGCCGACGCGTGCAGTCTTGCAGTCCCATTTGCGGATACGGCGATGCGTCGAATGAGTTAAGGCCTGCAAACGTCAGTCACAGGAGCAGCATCATGGCGAAAAAGGGGACCGGCAAGTCCGGCGGCAACAGCGGTGGTACGAAATCCAAGAGGGCGGCACCGCGTGCCGGCACCAAGGTTGTCCGGGCTTCATCAAGCTCAGGGGGACGCTCAGGCGGAAGCTCAAAAGGAAATGGCTTCGACGCCAGTGAAGCCTTCGTGAAACTGCTCCAGAGCCCCTTGATGGCAGAGCTGGTCGCGGTTGCTGCGACGGCGGCGCTTGCCGCCCTTGCCGAGCAGGGCTTCACGAGCAGCAGCGCAACTCGGCGCGGCCGCGCTGGCAATGCGGTCAAGGCAGCAGGGAAGGCGGCCGCTGCCGCGGTCGGACGGCGGCTTGGGACGGAGCTCGATGAAATCCGCGCTGCTGCAAAGGCTAAGGGCGGCGCAAAAGCGTGAGCCGCGCGCGACCGACGTCGCGTGTCGCTTCGACGGTAAGATCCTGCGGTTCGACCGAGTCGCCTTTGGCGGTTTCGACGCTCATCCATCCGCCGGCGGTCAGCCAGCCTGACTTTCTAACCGACGCCACGACGGCGCTTCCCGAGCCGATTGCATAAGGCGGGTCGGCGAAGATCAGGTCGAACGGCTCTGATTTGGGCAGGGCGAGCGCCGACCCAGCGAAGACCTGGACGTTCATGCCGAGCTTCTCCGCATTCTTGCTGATGGCGGCGGCGGCCCGCTGATCATTGTCGACGAAGGTCGCCGACGCCGCACCGCGCGAGAGCGCTTCCAGACCGAGCGCTCCGCTGCCGGCGAACAGGTCTGCTACCCGCAAGTCCTCAAAGGAGCCCAGGCGACTTGCCAGCATCGAGAACAAGGTTTCCCGAACTCGATCGGCGGTAGGACGTGTAGCCATGCCCGGCGGCGGCTCAATTGGCCTACCGCGCCACTTGCCGGCGATGATCCTCATTTCAGCGATTTGCGGAAGGCGTCGAGCGCCGCGTCGGGCACCTCCGCGACCTCACCGGCGGAAAGTCCCTCGAGCGTCAGCGGGCCGTAAGCAGTCCGGATCAGGCGCGAGACCTGCAGCCCTAGATGCGCGAGGACGATCCGGACCTCGCGGTTCTTCCCTTCGGTGAGGCTGAGCTCGATCCAGCAATTGCTGCCGGTCCGCCGCTCCAGATTCGCGTTGATCGAGCCATAATGAACACCGTCGATCGTCACGCCCTCGGCCAGCTCCTCGAGCTGGGTTTGGCTGATCCTGCCGTGAGCGCGGGCCCGATAGCTGCGGACCACGGCAGTTCTCGGCAATTCGAGCTGGCGCTTCAGCCCGCCGTCATTGGTGAGGAGGAGCAGTCCCTCCGTCATGAAATCCAATCGTCCCACCGGCATCAGCCGCGGTAGGCCGGAGGGAAGCTTGTCGTATATTGTCGCGCGGCCCTTCGGATCATGCGCCGCAGTGATCGTCCGTTCGGGCTTATAGAAGCGGAACAGCCGGGTCGCCGCTGCCGGTCGCACCGGCTTTCCATCGACGGTAACGCCGGCAAGAGTTTCTAGCAGCGTTGCGGGGGTCGTCAGCTTTTCTCCATTGAGTGCGATGCGCCCTTCGGCGATCATGCGCTCAATCTCGCGCCGGGACGCGACTCCGGCGCGCGCGAGCAGTTTTGCAATGCGTTGAGGTCCTGCGTCACGATTTTGCACCGGCGCGGCTTCACCGCGTCGGCCATGCGGCACAGGTTTGCGCGTCGTTCGTTGCGGTCGCGGAGTCATTTGGCCTTTGGGGTCGGGAACGAGATGCTGTTCGGGAAGCGTAACCAGGTCGTCAAGCGGATCCTTATCGTCGAGGACGAACCGCTGACCGCATTCGACAACGAAAATATCCTCGGGGACGCAGGATATGAGATCGTCGCTACGGTCGACGATCTCGACGAGGCACTGAAGGTGCTGGAGCGCGAGGCCATCGATCTGATCCTCAGCGATGTGCGGTTGAAGAAGCAGCAGACCGGCATTCATCTGGCCAAAGCGGCGAAAGACAAAGGCGTTCCGACATTATTCGCGACCGGCCATCCCTATCCCGGCGCATCCGAGATCGCGGTCGGCTGCTTGCTCAAGCCCTATACCGAGCGCCAGCTGTGCAAGGCGATCGAGACCGTAGATCGCCACATTCAGGGCGAAAGAGTGAAGCCGCCCAAGGGCCTCGAACTGTTCGTCCTCGCAAAAGAGTCGGACTAGCGCGCTCCATTCATCGCGGGGCTAGGCGTGGCGTGAAACCTGACTAAGGATTGACGCTTCAGCCGGGGAGGGGAACCAGTGGCGAACGAGCGACCGAAGGGTTTCAAGCTGCTCAAGGCGGCGCTCGCGACGCGCAAGTCGGCGACTATGCTGGCGTTCGGTTTCTCCTCAGGCCTTCCGTTCGCACTGCTGATCGGGACGCTCACAGCGTGGCTTGGCGAGGTCGGCGTGAAGCTCGCCACCATCGGCATCTTCTCGTGGATCGGGCTCGCTTATTCGTTCAAATTCCTGTGGTCGCCGGTCGTCGACCGGTTGAATCTGCCGGGACTCGGCAGGCTCGGACGCCGCAAGAGCTGGATCGCGCTCGGCCAAGTGGTCGTTTGCATTTGCCTGGCGCTGCTTGCGCTCACAAATCCGGCAGCCGCTATCGGGAATTTCGTCCTAATCGCTTTCGTCGCTGCCATTGCTGCGGCAAGCCACGATATCGCGATCGACGCCTGGCGTATCGACCAGGCCGACGAAGCTTCGCCGATCGAGCTGCTGTCTGCCGTTTATCAGTTCGGCTACCGCACTGCTTCGATTGTCGGCGGTGCCGTCGCGCTGGTGCTTGCCGCACGAATGAGCTGGCCGAATGTTTTCCTCATCATGGCGGCCCTTTTCGTCGGGCTGCTGCTGGTCACGGTCACCGCTCCCGATAGTCCGCGGTTGGAGCGCGAGAAGTTGTATGGCGCCCTCGCCGAACCCGGCGCGCTCAAGCCCGGTATCCGCGCCATGCTTCTGGCGGCCGTCGGGGTGAGCTGGCTGTGGGCGATCGTCCGACTCGTCACCTTCGCCGTGTCGATGCTGGAGCCTGCCGCACCCGGAGCGACGCCGCCCTCGGTTGCCGATTTTACCAAGACCTGGGGCGTGCTGATCATCATCGCCACGGTGTTCGTTCCGCTGGCAGTCGCGGCTGTCGCCAACCGTCTCGCAAGAAGCCCCGACAGCGTGCTGGCCGCGCCAGACCCTGTGCACGGCCCAAGACGCACCGTGATGAACCATCTTTATTCTGCGCTGGTGGATCCGCTTGCGGAGATTTCCGGCCGCATGGGCTGGGGCGTGCTCGCGGCGATCGGCTTCATCCTGACCTATGCCATTTGCTACAATATCTGGGCCAGCTTCGCGTACCCGTTCTATCTCGATTTCATGCACTACTCGAAGGACGAGGTTGCCTTCGCCTCCAAGATCTTCGGCATCATCATGACGATGCTAGGCATCAGCCTGGGCGGCTATCTATTCGCCAAGATCGGCCGCTTCCCGACGATCCTCTTGGGCGCGATCCTGCCGCCGCTCGGCAACTTCCTTTACGCCGACCTCGCCGACGGCGCGCCGATGATCGATTCCTTCGCCCACCTGTTCCGGCTCGATGCCCTGGCGCGTGCCTTCGGCAGAGACGAGCGCATGATGCGGCTCCTGATCGCGATCTGCTACGAGAACATCACGGTCGGCCTCGCGCTGACGGCCTTCGTCGCCTACGTCTCGAGCATCGTCAGCAAGAAATATGGCGCGATCCAGTACGCGCTCCTCGGTTCTTTGCTGTCACTCGTTGGAACACTTGGGCGAGGTGCGGTCGGTGAGGCGTTCGACATGTACGGCTATGCTCCCGTGTTCCGCTGGACCGCGGCGACCGCGCTGGTCTCGACATTATTCGTGCTTCTCGAATGGTGGCGCGTGACTGCGCAGGAGAGGCGCGCTGCCGCCGCCGATGTTCCTCCGGACAGCGCCGCGAAAGTCAGCGAAGCGCTCGGCGAAACGGGGCAGCCGGCGCGCTAGTGCAAGCCGCTGCTGCAAAGGACACGTCGTTCGGCGCGGTTGCCGCTTCCTACTTGAGACCACGCCCGATGGGCGCGTTCCTGCTCGGCATTTCGAGCGGCTTTCCCCTGACCTTACTGATCTGGACCATGTCCTATTGGCTGTCGAAGGTCGGCGTCGACAAGAAGACGATCGGCTTCGCCTTCGCGCTGGGCACGCCCTACACGCTCAAATTCCTGTGGGCGCCGCTGATCGACGGCATTTCGCTCCCGGTTCTCGGCCGCCTGCTCGGCCAGCGGCGCGCTTGGCTGTGGACTGTGCAGGTGCTGCTCGTCGTCGCGGTCGTCCAGCTCGGGGCGAGCGATCCCGTCCATCACATCGGCCGCTTTGCGCTGTGGGGCGCGATCACCGCCTTCCTCTCGGCGACGCAGGACATCGTCATCGATGCCTATCGGATCGAAACCCTGCCGGACGATGAGCTGGCGCAGGGCACCGCCACCAACCAAGTCGGCTATCGCACCGGCGACCTCCTTGCAGGGGCGGGCACGATCTATCTCGCATCAAGTGAGGGTGCGGCGCTCGGCTGGCCCGCGGCTTATGCGCTGACTGCGTCGCTCGTGTTTCCTGGTGCGATCGCATCGCTGTGGCTCGGACCGGGCCAGCATACGGCTGTGAGAAAGAGCCGGGACGGGCTTTCGACCGTCTCCCATTTCCTCAGCCACAATGTGGTCGCGCCCTTCGCCGATTTCCTGAAGCGCCGGGGCGCCTGGCTGATCCTGTTGTTCGTGATGACCTACAAGCTTGGCGACGCGATGGGGCAGAACATGCTCGCGCCGATGATCGTGCATCAGGGCTTTTCGGACACCGAATATATCGCAATCAACAAGCTGGTCCGCTTCTGGTGCCTGGTGATCGGCTCGCTCATCGCCGGCGGGCTGATCGCCCGCTTCGGAATGAGCCGGCTGCTATTGGGTGCGGGCGTCATCATGATGTTCGCCAACCTCTTGTTCGCGGCGGTTGCGAATGCCGGCCATTCGGTGCCGCTGCTGACTGTCGCCGTGGCAATCGAGAATCTGTTTGGCGCGATCAGCCTGACCGTCTTCGCAACGTACCTGTCGGGTCTGTCGAACACCGCCTTCACGGCGACCCAATATGCGCTGCTGTCGAGCGTCGCGGCCTTCGCGCGGACTTACGCGACCACCCCGGCGGGCATCGTCGCGGATCGACTGGGCTTCGCCGGCTTTTATGTCTTTTGCGCCTTCCTCGGCATTCCCGGCCTGATCTTCCTCATCTTCATGCGGCGGTTCGGTTTCGTCGTGGAAAGCGTGCGTCAGAAGGCGGTTCAGCCCCCGCCAGACGAGGCGGAGCGGCGCTAGTCTGGAACCTGCTCGTTAGCCGCGAGCACCTCGCCGGCAAGGTAGAGTGAGCCAAAGATCAGCACCCGCGCGTCAGCGGGAATGGCCGCAAGCGCTTGCGTGAAATCCTCGTGAGTCTCGACGGGCATACCGATCTGCGCGGCGACTTCGGCGAGATCGTCGGGGGAGAAGCAGCTGTGGCCCGGAATCGGGACGACGTGGACCTGTGAAACCAGATCCTTGAACGGCTCGAGCATTCCGGCCGGATCCTTCGTGGTCAGGCTCGCGAAGATCATGTGGATCGGCTTGCCGTCATCGAAATGATGCTTCGCGAAGTTGGCGATCTGCCGGGCCGCGGACGGATTGTGACCGCCGTCGAGCCAAGTTTCGCGCTCGCCCACCAGTGGCCCTGATGCGAGGCGCTGCAGCCGCGCCGGCCAGTCGATCCACCCCATCGCTGCCGTAAGCGCCGAAGCGGGTACATTCAGCAGTTCCTGATGCCGCAATATCGCGACGGCGAGTGCAGCGTTCATCGCCTGATGACGGCCGGGAAGGCGCGGCAGCGGCAGGTCCAGCGTGCCCTTCTCGTCGTGATAATGGATCTTGCCGCCGCTCGCCGTCGCGTCCCAGATGCCGCCACGCGGCAGCCAAATGGCGCCGCGCTCCTTCGCGATCTCGCCGATCCGCGAAGCGACGGGTGCAGGATAGAGCTGTGTCACCAGCGGAACACCGCGCTTGGCAATCGCCGCCTTTTCGCCCGCAATGTCGGGCAGGCCATTTCCAAGGAATTGCTGGTGATCGAGCGCGAGGTTGGTGACCCCGCAGACCAGCGGATGCTCGATGACGTTGGTCGCGTCGAGCCGACCGCCGAGGCCGACCTCGAGGATGCAGGCATTGGCCGGAGTTCGCGCAAAGGCGAGAATCGCCACAGCGGTTGCGACTTCGAAGAAACTCGGTTCGATCCCCGTACCGGCGTCGAGCACCTCGGTGAGAAGCTCCCTCAGCGTCTCGTCATCGATAAGGCGGCCCGCGATGCGGATGCGCTCGTTGAAACGGACGAGATGCGGGCTGGTGAAGGCGTGCACCTTGTGGCCGCTCGCTTCGAGCGCGGCGCGGAGGAAGGCGACCGTCGATCCCTTGCCGTTTGTTCCCGCAATATGAAGCACGGGAGGAAGCTCGTCCTGCGGGCGCCCAAGCCGGTCGAGGACTTCCCGGATGCGGTCGAGCCCAAGGCGGTCGCCCGCGGGCGACAGCTTCGACAAGCGATCGAGCTGCGCCTGGACGCCCGGATGAGCCGAGCGCGCGAAATCAGCCATTTACGCTGCTTCTTTCGCCTCCGGTGCGAGATAGGAGACGAGCAGCGCCAGCTTCTCCCTCAACTCTCCGCGCGACACGACCATGTCGATCATCCCATGCTCGAGCAGATATTCGGCGCGCTGGAAACCTTCGGGAAGCTTTTCGCGGATTGTCTGCTCGATCACCCGCTGCCCGGCGAAGCCGATGAGGGCGCCGGGTTCGGCAATCTGGACATCGCCCAGCATCGCATAGGACGCCGTGACTCCGCCGGTCGTCGGGTCGGTGAGCACGACAATGTAGGGAAGCCCCGCTTCCTTGAGCTCCTGCAGCGCCACGGTTGTTCGCGGCATCTGCATCAGGCTCAATATACCTTCCTGCATTCTCGCCCCGCCCGCGGCGGTGAACAGGATGTACGGCGCATCTTCGTCGATCGCAGCGCGAATCCCGGCGACGATTGCGGCACCGACGGCGATGCCCATCGATCCGCCCATGAAGGCGAAGTTCTGGACGCCGATGATGACCTTGCGGCCGTCGAGACGTCCGCACGCATTCACCAGCGCGTCACGGTCGTCGGTCGCGGCACGCGCGGTCTTCAGCCGATCAGTGTAGCGCTTGGTGTCGCGGAACCGCAGCGGGTCCTCCCGAACCTCGGGCGCGGGAAGTATCTCATATTCCGCGGCATCGAACAGCTGCTCGAAGCGCTTGGCCGGGCCGATGCGATCGTGGAAGTTGCAGCGCGGGCAGACGCTGTAATTCTCCTCCCATTCCTTGACGAAGACCATCGTCCCGCACTTCGAGCATTTGTGCCACAGGTTCTCGGCGGTCTGGCGCTTGGGCAGGAACGGGATTCCGCTTCGGACGCGGCTTAGCCAACTCATGATCTAGACCCTCGTTTCGGCGATGCTTGGAGATAGTTCGGCGAGAATGTCGGCGGCGGCCTTGCCCGGATCGGGTGATGCGGTGATCGGGCGCCCGATGACCAAAACATCGGCTCCGCATTCTAGCGCATGGCGCGGAGTTATGACGCGTTTCTGGTCGGCAAGCTCGCTTCCCTCAGGGCGGATCCCCGGAACTACGAAGTAGCCGCCCGACCATTTCAACCGCGCTGCCGCGACCTCTTCGCCTGAGCAGACGATCCCATCGAGTCCTGCCGTGTAGGCGAGGTGCGCGAGACGTCCGACCTGCACATCCGGCGGATCGACGACTCCAACCGCCAGCAGGTCGTCGGCGGAGAGGCTGGTCAGCACGGTGGCCGCCACCACCTTCGTCCCCGGCAGCGCCGCGCCCTTGGCCGCCTCCAGCATCTCGACACCACCGGCCGCGTGCACAGTCAGGATTGAGGGCTCAAGCGGCGCAAGTGCTTTCACCGCCTTGGCGACCGTATTCGGGATGTCGTGGAGCTTCAGATCGAGAAAGACAGGCAGATGAAGGTTGCTGAGCCGGCGAACGCCTTCCGGTCCCTGCGCCGAAAAGAATTCGAGGCCGAGCTTCAGCCCGCCGACATAGTCGCGGACCGCTTCCGCAATCTGCATTGCGCGCGCAAGGTCCGGCGTGTCGATCGCCACGAATATCGGGTTCAAGCGACTGGCTCCGGTTCGTCGCCCGCGGGGCCGTCCGGCGGAAGCGATGCAAGCCGGTTGCGCTCCATCGCGTCGACGCGGCGCTGCATTCCCCAGATTCGAGTGCGAAGGATCAGCCAGGTCGGAAGCCAGCCGATTACGAAGCCGATCAGCAGCAGCACCGGTAGCTTGGTGTCCGCCTGGATGTCTCCCCACAGGTTCACCGTCACCGCGAACCAATTGCGAACCGAAAACAGGACGACGATGATCCCAATCAGGACCCAGAAAAGGGTCTTAAGGAACTGCATGGCGGCGCCATTACGCGAGCCGTGCGTTTAAGGCCAGCCGCATGAGCGTTCGTCGCGCGGCAGAGTCGCTTCGTCGCAAGCGCGTTAAACGCGGCGTTGAGAGCAGAACGTCACCCGTCCACAGGTAAGAACGAGGGTGGGGAGAAGATTGATTTTGCAAAAGGCTCAAAAGCTTGGCCTGGGCGCGTTCGTGCTCCTAATGGGCGCGTCGCTGTTGGCAATGCGTCCCCACGACAAGGCCGCAACGCAGGACCCGAAGATCGTTGCTGCGCATCTGAAGCTCGCCTCGCTTTCCACCGCGTCGCGCCAGGATGTCGATTACCGCTTGCTGGATGCCCGCATCCGCGAGCTGATGAAGAAACCGGCTATGGTCGGGCTCGCCGTCGGGATCGTCGAGAACGGCCGCATCACCTTCCTCCAGGGATATGGGGAGACTCTCGCCGGCTCGGGCGATCCGGTCACGCCGGAAACCGTGTTTCGCTGGGCGTCCTGCTCAAAGGGCCTTGCCGCGACCATGGTCGCGAAGCTCGCCGAGCAGGGGAAGATCAACCTCAATGGGCCGGTTTCGGACTATGCGCCGGACCTCAAGCTTCCCAACGGCAATGAGCGGCTGGCGACGGTCGGCGACCTCCTGTCGCACCGCCTCGGCATCTACCGCGACGCTTATGCAAACAAGCTCGAGGAAGGCGAGGATCCGAGCATGCTCCGGACCGAGATCGGCCAGCTGAACGCGGTTTGCGCTCCCGGCACGTGCTGGGACTATCAGAACGTCGCCTATGACGCGTCGAGCGAGATGGTCTCGCGCATCACCCACATGCCCTATGAGCAAGCGGTCAAGCGCACCCTGTTCAACCCGATCGGCATGACCAGCGGCAGCGTCTCGATGGAAGGGCTGGAGTCGAACAAGAGCTGGGCGCGGCCGCATAGCGCGGGCAAGCGGCCGTGGCCGATGGTCGATACTTATTACAAGGTCCCCGGGGCGGCCGGCATCAACAGCAACATCAAGGACATGGCGCTGTGGATGGAAGCCCAGATGGGCGAGATGCCGGACGTGATCGACGGCAAGGTCCTCGACACGGTCCACGGCCGGTACGTGAAGACACCGACGGAGCGTGCGCGGATGCGCAAGTTCCTCGAGCGGCTCGGCACCGCCTGGTACGGTTATGGGTGGCGCAGCTATGATTATGCCGGGCACCAGATCATCGGCCACCGCGGCGGCATCAAGGGCTATCGCTCCTTCATCCTGTTCGATCCGCAAAAGAAGAGCGGCGTCGTGGCGCTATGGAACAGCGACACGTGGCAGCCGGGCGGTCTCGAGTTCGAGGTGATGGACCAGATTTATCATCTGCCGTTCCGCGACTGGCTGGAGCTCAACAAGTCGCCCGAGGAGGTCATCGCATCGGCTGAAACGGAGCCGGACAGCGGCGGTCCGTCTTAAGTTTGTTTGGCCTCTGACTTCGCTTCCCTGATCTCGCGCTTCTGGTGGAGGTGCGCGAGATAGCGACAGCCCATGCCGGCGATCGATGTCGCCATTCCGATCACCAGCACCGGATAATACCAGTGCGGCGGGTTTTCCTTCGTCCAGGCGACGGCGCCCAGGAACAGGACGCTGACGATCGAGACCAGGTAACCGAGCGCCTTCCAGTCGAGGCCGGTCGGAGCAGCGATCGTAACAGTTTCGTGACGCATACAACGGCAGGAACATCCAAGCCGCCGCGTTGGTTTCCGTCGTCAAAACGACAGGAGGATCAAGAGCATGGCCGAGACCAAATCACAGGACGCAATCGCCCTTCTGAAGGAAGACCACCGCGAGGTCGAAAAGCTTTTCAAGCAATTCGAGGAAGCGAAGGGCGACGGCCGCAAGCAGAAGCTTGCGCACCAGATCTGCCTCGAGCTTATCGTTCATTCCGAGATCGAGGAGACGATCTTCTACCCGGCGTGCGAGGGCACCGTGGACGAGGACGAGCTCAAGGAAGGCTATGTCGAGCATGACGCAGCCAAGCTGCTGATCGCCGAGATCGAAGCCGCGGAAGACGGCGCCGACGACGATTTCTTCGACACCAAGGTGAAGGTGCTTTCCGAAGAAATCGAGCACCACATCAAGGAAGAGGAAGGGCCCGGCGGAATCTTCTCGCAGGCGCGCAAGGGCAAGCTCGACATGGATGCGATCGGCGAGCAGCTGGCGGAGCGGAAGAAGGAGCTGATCGCCCGCTACAAGGCCGATGGACTGCCGACGCCCAAGCTCAAGACCATGGACGAAGTCTCAGTCTAAACTCGATTGTTTTGGGGCCGGGTTCGTTTTCGAGCCCGGCCCTTTTTTTTGCGATTACCGCAGCGTGGCAACCTCGGAGTCGCGTCCGTAAATGTCGTCCACGTAACTCAGCTGGCCGTTCTGCACCTGTGCTGTCAGATAAGTAACGTAGATGGGCACTGGCTTCGGCAGCAGAACGTTCTGCTCGGGCTGTGTGGATGCCGTTTCCGGCTCGCGGCCAAGCAGCCACCGGCCGAGCCGCTCGGCGTCCTGAAGGCGGATGCAGCCGTGGCTCAAGTCGCGGTCGTCCTGGGCGAACAGCTCCTTGTTCGGGGTATCGTGGAGATAGATGTCCGAACCATTCGGGAAGCCGATCTTGATGCGGCCCATCGAATTGCGCGGTCCGGGTAGCTGGCGCACCTGAACTGTTTCGCGGCCCGCGGCGACGGCGTGCCAGTCAACCGAAGCCGGATCGAGCAGGTCGCCCGAGCTGTCGAGAACCTGGTATCCCTGCCTCGCGAGGTAGGGGAGCCCCTGGTCCAGAACGTTCTTCGCGATAAGCGACCGGATCAGCTCGCCCGACACGTGCCAGTATGGGTTGAGCGTCGCATAATAGATCGTGCTGGCGAGCAGCGGCGTCTCGGTCGACGGATCCGCCTTGCCGACGATGACCTTCATCGAATCCACGATCTGGCCATTGTCGATCATGTAGAGGCGCGCGCCCGCGGTATCGATCATCACGTAGCGGCCGTCCGGCGGCATGTAACGCACGCGGTCGAGGCTCGCGAGCACGCGCGGATCGTCTGCCGCGCCGCCCGACTGCCAGGCCGCGTCGCGGAGCTGCGCATAGAGCGGGTTCACTTCGCTGATCTTGTGCACGTAACCGGTGAGCGATGGAGCAGCCGCTGTCTTGGCAAGGATGGTCGCTGCGCTGTCCTGTCTCGGGGTGACCCAGCGGTCAGCGTAGCTGATGCCGCTAGGCGGCGTCTGGAGCGCCTCGACATATTGAACCCACGCCGTCGACAGCAGCCGGTCCGCCGCCGCACGCGCGGAAGCGTCGCCCGTCTGTGCTCGGTTAATCAGCGCTTGCGCCTGAACGGCATAGCCGGAACCGCTCGGCATCCCGTCGAGCTGCGCGCGCTGCAGCACGCCGATCAGCTCGCGGGCAACTGCGCTGTCGGCGCCGTTTCGCAGCCACAAGGGCGCTCCGCCGCGGGCGGCGTAAAAGGCGTTCACCGCCTGATCGGCGGCGGGATCGTAATTCGACGCATTTGGTAATGCAGGGCTCGTCGCCGCCGTGGCGGGCACAGCGAGAGCCGTTAGCGCCGCACATGCGGCGCCGGCCAGCAACCGGGTTATCACGTTCAGAAACTTTCTAAATTTCTCTTTGCCGTCACAACGCGGAAGCGGCCATTCGGGTTCAAAATAAGTATTGACATTTTCGAGACAAGCGCAGGCCCCTGGACGACTGTTCAGCTTCGGGACTCGCGACTCGAGTCGCAGGCGCTTGCCCGGGAAGGGACTGGGGCCGCGCGTGTCCGCGCGGCCCTCGGCGGTTTACGCGCCGATTATGACCGGCGTTCCGACGTCCGTGATGCTGTAGAGCTTCTTCGCGAACGCCGTCGGTAGATGCACACAGCCGTGGCTGTTTGGCTCTTCGCCGACATAGCCGGCATGAAGTGCAATGCCATGCGGTTCGAAGAACTCCGCATAGGGCATTGGTGCATTGTCGTATTTCTTCGACCGATACATCGGCGTCTTGTTCAGGACCGAAAAGATCCCGCTCGGAGTCGGCTTGTCGTCACGCCCGCTAGAGATGGTCGTCGCGGCCATGATCGTATCGCCACGATAGATGTAGGCCATCTGGTCGGAGAGGCTGATGACCACGCGCTCGGGCCCTGCGTCGTCTGGAACGTCGCGCCAGACATATTGTCCGGGGCGGAGCTCCTTCGGGCCGAAGGCTTCGATCATGTCGAGGCGCGCCTGCGACGCGGCGTCGCTTGCCTGCATTTGAGCTTCATAGGTTTCGAGCGCCGATGCCGGCGTTACGTCGACTGTAGTCGCGAGTACGCACGTTCCCACCAGCGCCAGCACGGTAGCTAAACGCTTCATTTCACACCTGAATTGGCTATTGACTTTTGCCTCGAAAATGCATCGCGGCCGAGTCGGGTTCCCCAATTTTCGGCTGTTTCTCTATCCGGAGATCGCTGAAGACCCTCGGTTCGGCAGCATTTTCACTATCCGTCCAAAGCCGTTGGAGCTTGGCTGCTGAAGCGGCGTTGGGCACCGTCGATGGTAAACCGCGAACAAATGGTCAGGCGCGAAAAGGAGCGGTCGCCTCTCTCCGACCGCGAGATCGAAGAGGCCGACGACCGCTCCAGCACCTCGGCCAAGGTAGTTCATGAGGCGATCCGGCTTGAGGGAACGGAGGAGCTCGAGCGGCCATCCTCGTCCGTTGCCTGGTCTGGCCTTGCTGCCGGCCTGACGATGGGCGCCTCGATGCTCGCCCAGGGGCTGCTGGAGGCCAAGCTCCCAGATGCCCCGTGGCGTGATCTCGTTGCGAGCTTTGGCTACACGCTCGGCTTCGTGTTCGTCACGATGGGGCGCCAGCAACTCTTCACCGAGACGACGCTGACGGTCATGCTCCCGATCCTCTACGGCACGCATCTTGTAGGAAGCGTGGCGCGCTACTGGGCGATTGTTTTTGCGGCGAACATCCTCGCAACCTTGTTCTTCGCTGCAGCGGTGAACCTTCCGGGCTTGTTTCCCGCCGATGCGATCCAGAGCTTCACGACGCTTGGTGTGAACGCAGCGGCGCCCGGTTTTCTCGCAGTGCTGGTGAAGGCGTTGTTCGCCGGTTGGCTGATCGCTTTGATGGTGTGGCTGATGCCGGCAGCCGCCGGAACCCGCTTCTTCGTCATCATTGCCGTGACCTGGCTGATCGGGGTCGCGCATTTCAGCCATGTCATCGCCGGGTCCGTCGAAACGGGTCTCGCGGCCATGAAAGGCGCGATCGGCTGGGACGATTATCTGCTCGGCTTCCTCGTCCCCGCTTTCATCGGCAATTCGGTGGGCGGCGTCGTGTTCGTTGCGCTGCTCAACCATGCGCAGGTGAAGGAAGAGGTTTAGCCCGAGCGTTAAATTCGCGTTCAATTCCCCCTATTGCTTATTGCTGTTTCCGGTGATTGATTGCGCGTCCGACGACTCCGCCCGACCTTCGGTCGACGGCGCCGCCCGGCAACAGGCCCGCGAAGTGTCGGGGTTGCCGCACTCAAAGGGGGAGTTGGGCATGAATAAAACGACCATCGCAACGCTTGCCGCAGTTTCATTGATTGCGATCGCCGGCTGCAAGCAGATGAACACGGCGACGAATGACGGCAACGCAAGTGCGAACTCGACGGCGACGGCTGCCGCCGGTAGCATCGACGGCACCTGGAAAGGCGACGTGAGCAGCGTCAAATTCGAGCAGAAGCCGGACCAATTCCTGCTGCAGAACGGCAAGTACGACTGCAAGTCGTGCATCCCGCCGGTATCGCTTGCAGCTGATGGTGCTTATCATCCCGTGGCCAATCACGCTTACTATGACGAGGAATCCGTCAAGGTCGTCGATCCCAAGACGGTCGAGATGTCGACGAAGCTCAAGGGCCGCGAGACGGGCCATTCGACGATGACGGTTTCAGGCGACGATAAGACTCTGACGATCAATTGGACCGACACGTCTGTCGCTAACGCAAAAGCGAATACCGGCTCCTTTGAGGAGACCCGCACCGCCAGCGGCCCGGCAGGGTCGCACGCGCTGTCAGGCTCGTGGACGCCGGCAAAGATCGCGAGCGTCAATCAGGAGGCGATCACGCTCACGTTGAAGGCGGACGCCGACGCGCTGCATATGAGCTCCCCGACCGGCGTCAGCTACGATGCCAAGCTCGACGGCACGCCGACGCCGATCAAGGGCGATCCTGCGGGTGCGACCGCATCGGTGAAGAAGCTGTCCGACAACAGCTATCAGGAAACCGATACGGCAGGCGGGAAAGTGGTGAACGTAACGACATTCACCCTTGGGTCCGACGGCAAGTTGACGCTTGTCTCTGTGGATCCGCGCAACGGTTCGAAGACGACCTGGACGGCAGACAGGTCCTAAGTATGAAAAAGGCGGGGCGGCTCGCGTGAGCGGGCCGTCCTCAGCCGGCGGTCAATCCTTGTCCATGTCCATCTTCTTGCCGCCCGGCCCTTTGATTGCGGCTACGAAACTGGCGACCTGCCACATTTGCTGGTCGTTCAGCTGATTTTGCCAGGCGGGCATGCCTGAATAACGGACCCCGTCGCGGATGGCGGCATAGGCTTCGTTCGGATTGACGTCCGCACCTTCCTGGAAGAATTGCGGGACCCGCGGATAAAAGCCCGATCCGAAACTGCTCGGCCCTTTCGCGCTGCCGTGACAGCCCGCGCAATTGTCCGAATAGATCTTGCCGCCGGCGGCCTGCGCCGCAGCGTCGTTTGCAGCAATCGGGTTCTTGAGACCGTCCGACCGTTGCTCGAGCGACGCGTCGAGCGCCCGCATACCGATCGAGCTTTCCCATTTCGGCGGTTCGGAGCTGGAGTTGCTCGGCAGCCAGCCGGCCATGGCGGCAAGCACAAAGAGGACAGGAGCAGCGATCAACCCGACGATGAAGGCCAAGAACATTTTCATGGGCGAAACTCCCCGTCTGCTCGTGTGATTCTAGGCGGTGAGCGGTTCAATTGCGATGTGGAAATCCAGTGGCTCGTTAGCGACTTGTTAGGGCAACGGCCTTCACCTTCTATCCTGGGACGTGCCTGGATGATGAATGACTGAAGCAGCGTCAGTCACGACCTTTGTCGTGGGAGACCGACTCCCATGGCCCGACGACGCGCCTGCGCTCGGCGTCAAAGGCCCGTTCGATCTCGGCGCCATCCATCATGCCGGATCGCGGCGGGAATGCTCGATCCGCAAGATCTCCGCGCTTGGAGTTACCGTCGGCAGCGAGCTCGAGCCGGCGCTCGGCGATTCCATCACGGTCGAGCTGGCAAACGGGCAGCGCGCGCCGGGGAAGGTCGCCTGGACCGGCCGCGATGAGCTCGGCGTCCGCTTCGACGATTGCGTCGATATCGTCGCCTTGTTGAACCGTCAGCTCGTCAGCCAGACTCCGGAGCGGCGGACCATGCCGCGCCTCGAGGTCCGAAGCGCGGTCCACATCAAGTTCGGCGGCAATCTCTGGCCCGCCACCTTGCGGAATATCTCTTCGCGCGGAGCGCAGATCGAGGGCGACGAGCTGCCGCCGATCGGTACCTTCGTTTCGCTGTTCGTCAGCTCGATCAACATCCCCTCGGGAGAAGTCGTGTGGCGCCGCGACAAGCTCGCCGGCATCGAACTGCTCGAGGAACTCAGCTGGACGTCGATCATCCCCTGGGTTCGCGGGATCGTCAGGAGCGTCGCCAACTAGCGATGCGTGTCTTCGTCGGTGCAGTCGTCATGCCGCTGAATCACGTGCGGTGGATCGCATAAACTGCTATTGGCGCGATCGCCTTCGATCCCGCGAGCCGGAAAGGGGCAACACGGTCGGGGACCGGGGACGAGCAAACCGTAATCGGAGGGCCGTCACATGATCGAAGCTCCAACACTCGCACAGCCGCAGCCGACACATTCGCGAGCAACCGGCGGGGCAACTCCAGTTCGCTTCTACAACAGCGTCGGAATGAACCCGCGGATGGTCCGTTTCTATTTCATCGAGAAGGGGATCGACCTGCCGCGACAGGAGGTGGACCTGATCGGCGCGGAAAACCGGCGTGACGAATATCTCCAAAAGAATCCGGCGGCCCAGCTCCCGGCTCTCGAGCTGTCCGACGGGACTTTCATCAGCGAGACCGCCGCGATCATGGAATATTTGGAGGAGCTTCATCCCGAACCGCCCCTGATCGGTTCGACTCCGGAGGAGAGGGCCGTGACGCGGATGTGGTGGCGCCGGGTCGAGATCGGCATCTGCCGCCCGATGGTGCTCGGCTTCTATTACGGAGAGGGGCTCGGGCTCTTTAAGACGCGCATCAAATGCTACCCTGAGCAGGCCGAGGCGCAGAAGGAGATCGCACGGACCGGCATGCGCTGGCTCGACGGCGTAATGAACGAGCCGTGGCTTGTCGGCGATCGCTTCACGACCGCCGATATCTGCCTCTATTCCTACATCGATCAGCTGAGGTCGGTCGGACAGGCGATTCCCGACGATCTCGCGCGGCTCCAGGCATGGTTCGACCGCGTCGGCGAGCGGCCGGGCGCAGAGCCCAGCCTGTCGAAGGAGCTGCCGATGGGGATGCGCTGTTAGGCGGCTTCAGGACGCGCTGACGAAGCTGTCGAGCACCTTCTTGCGGCCGGCATGCTCGAAATCGATTTCGAGCTTGTTTCCTTCGATCGCTGCGATGGTCCCGTAGCCGAACTTGCCGTGGAAGACGCGCTGGCCGAGCGAAAGGTCGGTCCGGCCCTGGTTGCCGAGGCTGACGGCTGAGGCCCGTGCTTCGATCACGCGCTGTGGCTCGGCATTATAGCTCGTGCGCGCCGCCCGCTGCCAGCCAGGACCGCGGCTTGGTCGCGCCACATGTGCGAAGGGATCGGCCCGCTCCGACCATTGCGCTCGCCACAGGCTTTCGCCACCGGTCATCGTCGTCTCTTCGTCAATATGCGCCTTGGGCAGCTCGGCGAGGAAGCGCGAAGGGATGGAGCTCGTCCACTGCCCGTAGATCCGGCGGTTGGCGGCGTGGAGGATGGTGCAGCGTCGCCTGGCGCGCGTAATCGCGACATAGGCGAGCCGCCGTTCCTCCTCGAGGCTGGCGAGGCCTCCCTCGTCCATCGAGCGCTGCGACGGGAAAACGCCTTCCTCCCAGCCGGCGAGATAGACGATGTCGAATTCCAGTCCCTTGGCGGCGTGGATTGTCATGATGGTGACTCGGTCGCCCTGGCGAGCTTCGTCATTGTCCATCACCAGGCTGACGTGCTCGAGGAACGCGCCGAGCGATTCATATTCTTCCATCGCGCGCGTAAGCTCGGCCAGGTTTTCCAGGCGGCCGGCGCTTTCCGCCGAGCGGTCGGCCTGGAGCATCGCGGTATAGCCGCTCTCGTCGAGCATGATACGGGCGAGCTCGGGGTGCGGGAGCTCGGCCGACATCTGCCGCCAGCGCGCAACGTCGGCGACGAAATTGCCGAGGCTTCGGCGCGCCTGCGGGGTCAGCTCGTCGCTGTCCAACAATGTGGCCGCGGCAAGGAGCAGCGGCTGCTGGATCGCTCTTGCGTGGCGGTGGATCGCGGCGACTGCCTTGTCGCCGAGGCCGCGCTTGGGCTGATTGACGATGCGCTCGAAGGCCAGGTCATCGGCCGGCTGGGTTATGAGACGCAGATAGGCGATCGCGTCGCGGATCTCGGCGCGTTCGTAAAAGCGGAAACCGCCGATGATCTGGTACGGTAGGCCGATCGCGATGAAGCGTTCCTCGAACTCGCGCGTCTGGAATTGCGCCCGGACCAGGATCGCGATGTCGTCGAGCGATCCGCCCGAACGCATGTGGGACTCGGCCTGTTCGCCGACACGCCGCGCCTCCTCGGGGCCGTCCCAGATGCCGATGACCCGGACCTTCTCGCCGTCTCCGGCGTCGGTCCACAAAGTCTTGCCAAGGCGCCCGGCATTGTGCGCGATGAGGCCGTCGGCGGCGGCGAGGATGTGGCTGGTCGAGCGGTAATTCTGCTCGAGCCGGATGATCTTGGCGCCCGGGAAATCCTTCTCGAAGCGGAGGATGTTGGCGACCTCGGCGCCGCGCCAGGAATAGATCGACTGGTCGTCGTCGCCGACGCAGCAAAGGTTGCGGCGCGGCTCGGCAAGAAGCCTCAGCCATTCGTACTGCGCCTGGTTCGTGTCCTGATATTCGTCGACGAGCAGGTAGCGGAAGCGGTCGCGATAGGCGTCGAGCACATCGGGCTTCGTCCGAAAGATGACCAACATGTGGAGCAGCAGGTCGCCGAAATCGCAGGCGTTCAGGGTGCGCAGCCGTTCTTGGTACTGCGCGTAAAGGTCGGCGCCCCGGCCCGCGGCGAACGCTTCAGACTCGCCGGCGTCCACCTGGGCTGGGGTCCAGCCGCGGTTCTTCCAGCGATCGATGAGGCCGGCAAGCTGGCGCGCGGGCCAGCGCTTCTCGTCGAGGTTGGACGCCTGGATCAGCTGCTTCAGGACCCGGAGCTGGTCGTCGGTGTCGAGGATCGTGAAGTTCGACTGGAGGCCGACGAGCTCGGCATGGCTTCGAAGCATCCGCGCGGCGACCGAATGGAAGGTGCCGAGCCATGGCATGCCCTCGATCGCTCCGCCGGAAATTGATGAGACACGTTCTTTCATCTCGCGCGCGGCCTTGTTGGTGAAGGTGACGCTGAGGATCTGGCTCGGCCAGGCCTTCCTGGTGGCGATCAAATGGGCGAGGCGCGCAGTAAGCGCCGCGGTCTTTCCGGTGCCGGCGCCGGCAAGGACGAGGATGGGTCCCTCAGTCGTCAGCACGGCGTCGCGCTGCGGTGCGTTCAGGCCGTGCAGATAGGCGGGTTCAGAGGCGGGGGCGGAGGATTCGGGCACAGTCGAACAGGTAGAGAACGGAAGGCATTGCAACAACTGCCTTCACAGCTGTGATAAGTGTGTTCTGACGGGGCGGGAGAACGCCATGACGGTTCGCGAATATGTCAGCGTATTCATCTCGATCATCATCGGGCTTGCCGTGGCCGACTTACTTATCAGCTTCCATCGGCTGGTCCGGATTGATGCGAAAATCAAATGGTATTGGCTCGTGCCCGCGATCGCCGTCTACATGCTGTTGGTGCTCGTGAACTTCTGGTGGGGAACCTATTGGTGGTTTGCGCAGGTCAAGTCGCTTTCAATGGGTGGATTCCTGCCGACCCTGCTCTCTGCAGTTGCCTTGTTCCTTCTTGCAGCTGCGGTGCTTCCGGACGACATTCCAGAAGCCGGTCTGGACCTGAAGGCCTGGTATCTCCGGAATGCCGGCCAGATCTGGTTGCTGGCGTTCATCGGACTCGGTCTGGTCATGGTCCAGCAGTTGCGCGGAGAGATCGCTGAGATCAGGTCTAGGGGGAATTCCGGATTGCTGCAGATCGCAAAAGCCTACGCGATCCGCGAGTGGGACAACCTTCCGTGTCTCATCGCCTTTGCCGTGCTGATTTTCACACGTCGACTGCGAGTGCATGAGGTTGTCGTTGCGCTTTGTCTTTTGGACATGGCGTGGACCGCAACCTGGCTGGCAATCTTCTAGAAGCGAACCAACAGGCCGATTCGGGCAATCTGACAATGTTCCCACGGTTGCTCCCGATATCCCCGTTATCCACAGGCTTAGACCCAAAAATTTTGCTTTTGCGACTCGGAACGGAAGTGCATGGTGACTTTGTGATCGGGACGGCGGTCCCGGCCTCATCGGAAAGCCGGCAACGGAACGAAGATGCGGCAGGTGACCAAAGGTCCGATCTCCGCCGGCAGGCATTGCTGAAGTTTCTTCGGAGATGGAAGCGGGGTCAGCCGGGAAGAGGCGCCGGAAGAGTCAATCTTCTCTAGCGCGACGCGGCTCCCGGGGTTCTTCGGAATTTCGGTGAGCGAAGCGGGACGCAAGAGTGGTTGACCCAAGAAGGGCCGCAGAACATCGGGCGGTTTTGGCCCCGAGAGATATTCGGTCTCCGGATCGAGTGTTTCAGGAGCGCCAGGCCCAGCGGGTCGAAAGACAAGCGAACCTTCGGGAGGCGCAGTCTGGTAAACCGGCAGGGCTCCTCGCAAGAGGGAATTGCAGGATGGGAAGCGACGCCTGAGCTGGTGAGCCAGGATCGAGAGCGGGTTGGGGCCTTCGGGTTTTAACCAGGTTACGAACACCGGCAGATCCTTCGCTCGGCGCAGTGGGGGCTGGCAGCAATGCCGGCCCCCATTTCTTTTGGGGCTTGACCCGAGAAGCCAGGGGCCCGCGGACGGAATGTTCGTCCGCACTGCTTCCGCGCCGACCCAGTCCAAGTCCAATTCGGACCGGCGATTAACTTTCCGTTAGAACGTGGGGAGTTAATCCAACGCAACAAGCGTCGGAGTATCGCGTCATGTCCGAATTGATGAAGCTGCGGCAGGATCACGCCACCCTGGCGAGGATGTTCCGCCAGCTCGAGCGGATCATCGCCGAGCCGCAAGCACCCTCCCAGCTCGAGCTGTTCGAGCTCAGGCGTTCGCTGATGCAGACCTTGATCGGCCATCTGAAACTCGAGGACTGGGCGCTTTATCCGCGGCTGATCGAGAGCGGCGACGAAGCGATCTCGGAAACCGGCCGCCACTTCAAGGAAGAGATGACCGGTCTTGCCCCGGCCTTCGTCGCTTATTGCGAGAAATGGACCGCCAACACGATTGCCGCCGACTGGGCCGATTATTGCAGCGACACGCGCGGCCTGCTCGACGCGTTGAACGATCGCCTGACCCGCGAAAACCGCGAGCTGCTCCCGGCACTGGAGCGGCTCGACCACGCCGCCTGACTCGCCTTTGGGCGGCTCGCTTCGGCGCGTCATTGCAGCAGGTAGGCGTTATCCGCGGACGCTGCGGGGCACTTCCCTGATGGCGACGGACACCAATTCAAAGTTGCGCGTTGGGCGCGACAGGTGACGGCGGTTTTCCGTCGTTGATGGGCGGCAGCAATGGTGCGGCCGGAGCGGGCGAATGGAGTGAACAGTGTTCCGCACGCTTGCTGCATTGGCCCTGGCGTCTGCCGCCTCCGCCCAACCCAACACCGCAACCTCAACGCTGAGCTCGAATGCCCCCTGGTGGGAGCGGGTGACGGTCACCGTCAATGATGACGGCCAGACCCGGTCCTGCCACTACGAGACCAGCCTCCAGCCCAATGCCGGCAAGGACTGCTCGGTGGTCGGTTCGCCCGGCGCGCAGCAGGCGTCGATGAGCCACAGCTCGGGCTCGAAGGATGAATATACGAAGATCACCTTCGAGCGGCGCTTCACCCCGGATTCGAAGCCGGCGCTGTCGGCCCTTCCGACCGGCGACGTGCTGCTGAGCGGCCAGGTGCTGGCGCTGGCGATCGACGCCAAGGGCGCGGTCAAGGACTGCAAGGTGGTCGAGACCTCGGGCTCGGTCGCCTCGCAATATAGCTGCACCGACGCCGCCAGCGAGCATTTCAACGCCAGTGCGGCGGGCCTCCGCGGCGCCACCCGCGAAGGCTATATGTCGGTGCTGGTCTACGGCCACAGCGAGCATGTGGTCTGAGACAGGCCGCTAAGGCGAACTACTGAGGCGGAAAGGGCCGTCGAAAGGCGGCCCTTTTCTTTGGGGCGCCAATGGTCCTATCGCCTTCAGCACCGTCGTGAGTGTCGTCTCTTCGGTAAGGTCACCGAATGAACCGTAATGAATCTGCGACGACGTCAGCGTGATTAGTGAATATGCGGTGGGGGCTTTATCGAATCAGGAAAACAGAACGGCATTAGGCAGCGATCAACTCGACCGGAGAAACGCAAAAAAAGAATGAGGGATGAGTATGGGTAAGACGGACTGACTTTGAACCGGTGAGACAGTTTCAAAGCGGCAGCTTTAAGCGCCGCATCGTCAGGATCCGACCGGTTCATCTTGCAACTCGTTACGGCGCCATGTTCTCCAACTGAACAATCGAGTTCAATCACGGATGTCGTCTTACGTAGCCGCAATGGGTACTCGGCGATGGCGGCGGCATCTGACGGAGCCTCGATAAGTGGAATTTTACCGCCATGACTGTGAAGCGAGAGAGCCATGAACTCGAAGTTGCGAACAGAAGCGGAACCGGGGATTGCAAGCGCCGCCTGAGACCAAAAGATTTCAGCGGCGAAAAGCGCCGTTAAAATGAGCCGTTTCGTGCCGCCATTTTCATATTTCATTCTACATCTTACCGCCGTCGTTGGTGAAGATCGTCTGCGGATCGACCCACACGGAACCACCTGTGATGTTCGGACTTGCATTCACATCCGTAACGGCTGTGGAAATGTTCACGCCCAAAGCGCCTGCTGCTGTCTCAGCAAAGTTGTTGGCGAAAGCTTCGTTATTTAGCCAATATGGGTTGGACCCGTTCCAAGGAAGAGCGCTGGTAATAGGATCGTGTGTGGAGAACGCATAGTTTTCAAAATTTTGCCCGACGCCACCGGTTCCGTTGATGTACCAGGGTCCGGCCCCTGCGGTACCCGACATATGGCCTAATTCATGCAGCATAATGAACTCCATGCCTTGACCGTTATAAACCGGATCAGCCCATGACCCAGTGGTGGATGTAAATGACGTGTAAGCTAATTTGTCGGTCGTACCGGAAATAGCTCCAACTCCGCCATTGGCGGGCAACGATCCTGGTTCGACCAAGACCCAGTTCTCATTCTCCAGAATGTTAAGAACGGCGCCGGCAGTGGTAGTCTGCCCGTCCCAAGTTACCTCGGTTGTCGACGGAACCGCGCGGAGCTGCGCGTCGATCGCTTGGAGACTGTGGGTGACATTTTGTTGGGCCTGCTTCGCGGCAGTGAGGTGAGCGGAACCAATGCCTTGGATCGTTACGTGCGAGGCGATGATCTGCGCTGGCGTGGGCGCATGTGTGCCGCCTCCAAACCCATCGTTGAAATTGAAGTTATTGTCGAATGGATTGAAGAGCAAATAGCCCGCGGGCGGGGCCATCGGGTCATTTGGTGAACTCGCGGCAAGAATCCCCGTGACGACTATCGCGTCCGAGGAGGGGACATCCAAACCGATTGTCGAGCCGGCGAACCAGCTTGCGACGATGTTATTGCCGTTAATGTCGAAGGAATAGAGGCTATTCGAACTGTCGAGAATTGTCATCGAATCGAAGTTCGACCCTAAACTGTTCTCGAAGCTCACGCCGAAGCTCGTGTCGTCCTGATAAAGTAGGTCGAATGTCGAATCGTCGCCGGTTGGCATCACGTTGATGACGTTGACGCCGCCAGCGTCGAAGACCTCGGTGATCTGCCCCAGCATATCCAGGACACCGGTGAGGATCGGCCCCGGAATGTACCTCAATCCCGTTTCACCGGAGTCCTTGTCTGACGGGGGCGACGGGGCAGTTTCGATCTGGTGGGTGACCTCGTTTATGAACGTCGTCACGCCAGCAATCGCATCCTGCCACACCTTCTCCATCGGCGAGAGAATGCTTCCATCGGCGGCGCCAACCCACGTCTGTACGGTGCCATCGCTTTCCCGGATCAGCACATCGGCGCGGCCGTCGCCGTCAAAATTGCCGACGCCGGCGATCTGAAGGTCATTGCTAAGGGGTTGCATCGCAACAGCATAGTTGTCGATGAAACTGCCATTGGCCTGGCCGAGGAAGTCGTCGATCGTCCCATCGCTATTGCGCCAGAGAATGTCCGTCCGCCCATCGCCGTTGAAGTCGCCCGAACCGGCCACCTGCCAGCTGGTGCCTGCGGCTCCGTTCGCGGCATTGGCGTAATTGTCGACGAACGTGCCGTCGGCCTGGCCCAGCCAGTCACTGATGACGCCGCTGTCGTTGCGCCACAGAATGTCGTCCTTGCCGTCGCCGTTGAAGTCGCCGGTGCCCGCCACCTTCCAAGCTGAACCGGGATTGGTCGCGAGGACGTTGCCAACGAACCCTCCGTTCGATTGGCCCAGGAACTCGTTCAGCGTGCCGCTGTCGCTTTGCCAGAGAATGTCGGAGAGGCCGTCGCCGTTGAAATCGCCTGTGCCGACAATGTGCCAGTCGGCGCCAGCGTTGAGAACGAAGTTTGGATTACCCACGAACGAGCGCGCTCGAAACCCGACGTTGCAACCGCACCCTCGCGTGGTTAGCTCCTCGCCGGGGGGACAAATGACAAGAAATCAAATCATTGCGAGCGCTCTGGTGCTCTGTCTGTCGCTGGAAGCCTGCTCGTCGAGGCCGCGCGAGTTCACGCCTCAGCTGGCAATCGCGCCAGCCGCTCAGTCTCAATTCGATGCGGCTTACACCCAATGCCGTGAGCTGCTCGTCACCGGCAAGTTGGACGCAAACGGCAGGCGCTCGTCGGTGGCAGCCGGCGCCGGAGCCGGCGCCGGGACGGCCGCAGTTGGCGGCGCGGCCGCGGCGGCCGCGGGGGGCGGGGGCGGCGTAGCACTTGCAAGCGCCACCATCGTCCTGCTGCCGTTCGCCGTGGTTGGCGGCGCATGGGGAATGTCGCGCATGAAGCGAACGAGGAAGGAGCGAGCGATCAAGACCGCCCTTCAGGGCTGCCTGAAAGAGCGCGGGTATGAAGTTGCAGGCTGGGAAAAGGCGCCGAAGGCGCGCGGCCACAAATTAGCGAGCGAGTGACTCGAGCGGCTTGACCCACGGTGGGCGGAGGCACATCGCCGGAGCGGAACCGACATGGACGCGTTGACATCCTTATCGCCGTCGCAAGTCCTCGCCGACGCATTGGTATGGGACAATCACGGCTGCATGCCGCTGCGGCCGTCGGACGGGCGGTTCTTGCCTCAAATCGAGCGCTACCGCGACGCGGGCGCGGACGTCGTGTGCCTCAACATCGGTTACGGCGACATCGACCTTGCGAGCCATGTGCGGATGCTCGCCAGCTTTCGCCGCTGGTTTTCGGCTCGTCCCGACCGCTACGTCCTCGCGCACAGCCTTGCCGACATCGACCGGGCGCGGCGGGAGAAGAAGCTCGCGATCCTGTTCGACATCGAGGGCATGGGGCCGCTCGACGACGGCGACGACGGCATGGTCCAGCTCTTCTACGACCTCGGCGTCAAGTGGATGCTGGTCGCCTACAACCGCAACTCGGCGGCGGGCGGCGGATGCGCGGACGAGGACCGCGGGCTGACTGAGTACGGGCGCAGGCTTCTCGCAGAGATGAAGCGGGTGGGGATGGTCGTCTGCTGCTCGCACACCGGTCACCGAACCGCGCTCGACGTGATGGACCATGCGGATAACCCGGTGATCTTCTCGCATTCGAACGCCGACGCGGTGCACGCGCATTACCGCAACATCCCGGACGAGCTGATCAAGGCCTGCGCGGCGACCGGCGGGGTGGTCGGGATCAACGGGATCGGGATCTTCCTTGGCGACAACGATGACAGCCCGGAGGCGATCGTCCGCCATGTCGACCATGTCGTCCAGCTGGTGGGGCCCGATCATGTCGGGATCAGCCTCGACTATGTCTTCGACCAGGAAGAGCTGCAGCAGGCGCTGAAGGAGAAACCGGAGATGTTTCCCGACATGCCGCCGGGCGAGGGGCTGCGGCTGGCGGGGCCGGAAGTCTATCCGGCGGTGACCGACGGGCTGCTGCGGCTCGGTTATGGCGAGAGCGACGTGAAGAAGATTCTCGGCGGCAATTGGCGCCGGGTCGCCGAGCAGGTTTGGCGCTAGGCGGCTGACGGCGCCGCGACGGCTGCGCGTTTGGAATTTGCGAAGATGCTCGGCCGAAGCCATGAGCTGATCCGGCGCGTGAGGGCGAGATCGCCCTCGATGACGAGGTCGCCGGCAAGGATCGCGTCGCGATAGGTGCGGTCTCCCATCCAGACGTCGCTCATCGTCCGCGCATTGGTTGAGAAGAAGACGTCGATGTCGCGGCCGGGGTCGCTGATGCAGACGTCGACCTTGCCGTCGCGGACCAGCAGCCACCAGTCGCGCTGGCCCGGAACGTCATCGAACCTGAACTTGATCACTGTTTCGGTGCCCGGAAGCTCGGCGGGGTCAATGCTGCGCTCGAGATAGAGGATCAGCATTTCGATATCGAGAAAGTCGCTCGCGAGCACGTTCTTTGCCCAGCACATGCCCCACTCGCCGAGCGCAATGATGATCGGCTTCAATTCCTCGCAGGCGGGGGTCGGATAATATTCATAGCCGCGCGCCCCATTGATGCGGCGGCGCACGATGAGCCCTTCGGCCTCGAAGAACTTGAGCCGCTGGGTGAGAAGGGCAGGGGAAATGCTGCCGAGTCCGCGCTGGAGCTCGCTGAAGCGGCGGCCGCCCATCAGCAGCTCGCGGATGATGAGGAAGGTCCAGCGCTCACCGAGGATCTCGGTCGCCTTCGAGATCGGACAGAATTGGCCGTAGTTCATCGGGCCTCCGCTCGGCCTCAAATACACCTTGGCCGCGCCGCATCCACTTCAGAATCTGTAGCTGGTTGCTTCACAAGCTGAACTGGAGCGCGCGCAATCGATCCCGCAGGGGGTTGCCTCCGGCCGGACGGTCCGGCGCAACAGGAAAGGAAAAGCCATGCCGCTCGTCACCATCGACGTCATCAAGGACGCATTCACGCCCGACCAGAAGAAGAGCATCATCGAAAAGGTTAGCGAAGCGATGATCGAGGTTGAGGGCGAGGCGATGCGCCCCGTCACCTGGGTCAAGATCAACGAGATCGCGCAGGGCGACTGGGCGATCGGCGGAAAATGCCTCAATGCCGCGGCGGTTCACGCAATGAGTGCGTGACAGCGCCCGATCAGCTGATCCCGAGCGCTTTCGCGCGCGAAGGCAGAGCGGGGTCGATTGCCGCTGCCGCCTTCAGATCCGCGTCGGCGCCGGGATCATTCTTGTGGCGTTTGGCGAGCCCGCGTCCGTAGAGGCTCCATGCGCTGCGCGGGGACAGTTGGAGCGCCATGTTGTAATCCGTGATCGCGCGGTCGTACTGGCCCATGCGGAGCTCGACGAGGCCACGGCTGTCGAAGAAGGCCCCCGCCTTGCCCCGGCGCAGCGCCGCGTTGCAGTCCTTCAGCGCCAGCGGCAGGTCCACGCCCGCAAGCGCCCGGTTCCAGCAGCGGCCGTTCAGCGCGGCCGGCTGCCTGCTGTCATCGGGATGAGCGGCAATCCACTGGTCGAAGTTGGCAATCGACCTGTCGAACCGGTTTGCAAGCTCGAACATCGCTGCAAGCGCCAGCCGCTGGTCGGCTTCGCGGGGGAGAACCGCATCCGCTGCATAGAGGTCTGCCACGGCATCGGACAGGCGTGAGCGAGCGATAAGCGTCTCGGCCCTGGTCAGCCGTATCTCGGGATCGGCCGGTGCAACGCTCACCGCCCGGTCGAGGTCCGCGAAGGCGGAAGGCTTGTTGCGGTCCAGCAACTCTGCCCGTGCGCGTTGAAGAAGGTAGCGCCCATTCCCTGGCTCCATGGCCACCGCGCGATCGAGATCGGCGAGCGCCGCCTTGTAATCGCGCCGCGATGTCTCGGCCGCGCCGCGGCGGCTGAAGCCTGCTGCGTCGGTCGGGTCGGGGCTGTTGTCGGCGGTGATGGTTCGCGCCGCGCCTTGCTCGTCAACGACGCGATCGGGCGATACGTTGAACACCGGCCCGCCTTCGTAGGTGAAGTAGATGCGGCGCAACGAATTCGACACATACATCCGATGCGACAGAAAGAAGTCCGCGCCGATCAGCATGTCTGCTTCCCGAAGATCGATATCACCCATGCGGATCTTGACGTTCTGCACTTCCTCGGTGCCGATCTTCAGGCTCGCGATTGGGGCGAGCCAGGTCTGCACGGTGGATCGCCCCAGGCCGCGCGCGACGCCGGCAGGCACCGCGCCCGGGCTCGACGGCGTGATCCCGGCGCGCTTCGCGGCGCTGAGCGAAAGGAGCGACGTCGACGCCCCAGTATCGAAGATCGCACGAACCTTCGCGCCGTTGATCAGGACCGTTCCAATGGTGTGAGGATGCGAGATGTCGCGATAGTCGATCGGCAGGTCGGAAACGGGGTTTGCTTGCGCCCAGTAAGCGAGGCTGTTGTCGGACGAACAGCCGGCCGTGCGCATGATGCGAATGGCGCCGTGCGGCAAATCATATTCGACGTCGCCAATCCCGAGGACGTTCTGACCGAGCAGCCCGCCTGCTCCGGGCTCGCTCCCGCCAACGATGAACTGGATGTTCTTTAAAGCCAGGCCGGCAAGGTCCAGCGACTTCACACGGGTGACATAGGTATTGCCGGCTTCGCCGCCGATGCCCCGCAGCTGCAGGCCGGTTTGCTCGAGCCTAAGTCCCAGCTCCTGCGCCGTTCCCGGCGATATTGAGCTGAAGAAAGCCCCGCTGTCGACGACGACGGGGATGGTTCGCCCGTTGATCCCGATATCCGCGAGCGGCCGCGCACCTTGCATCGTGATCTTGAATTCGATGAGCTTTCCGACCTGGCAATTGGCGTGGGCCGGAGACCCGCTGGCCATGGCCGCAATCAGGGCGATGAAGATCTTGCGCATACACACCCCCTCGGCGCGCCACCCTGGGGCAGACGCCTTCTTCGATCCCGAGCGGAGCCCATGTTATCAAAGGCGGGTGGCCGATCAACTTGTCCCTGTGAGATGAGGAAGACGAGCTCCGCGACGCGCGCGAGCGACCGTGATCTCAATTCACGATGATGACGTCGCTCATGCCCATCTGCTTGTGGAAGAAGTGGCTGCAATGGGCGTGATAGGTGCCGGCAGTTGGTACGAGGGTGACGGTCCGAGTTTGGTGAGGCGGCAGGTCGACTTCACCGTTGGAGGCGTCGCCCGATAGGATGCGTGACCTCGCGAAGAAGCCGGACGCGCTGAAATCGTGGCTGCTGCCTGACTGGTTGACGAAGGTCAGCCTCACCGGTCTGCCGGCGGCCAGATGGATTGGCTGCGGCGCGAAGCCGTAGCTGTAGACCTGGATGACGAGCCCGGCGGGCTGCGCCGATGCAGGCGAGGCGAGCGCCGCGACGGCAACGGCCGCCGCTGAAAGACGAAGGAACGACATCCGGAATCTCCTTTGCCAGCTTAGTGGCGATCATAGCACGGCATGTTCAAAATCGCACTTTTCGAACCTATTTGGAAAATAGTACTTGACAGCGTCACGCTCATTCGGTACACGGTAGGCACAGTGAAGAATTGTGATTCGGGCCGGGCAGGCAGCTGCCACGGCCCTTTTCTTTTGGGAGAAACGGGTGGCACGAAAATCGAAGCTCACCCTCGTCGCGGCAGCCAAGCCGCAGCTCAAGAAGTGGGCCAAGCGCGACTGGTCGAAGGCAAAGGCTGAAAACTTCCTGAGCGTGCTCGCGGAAACGTGCAATGTCAGCGAAGCGTGCCGCCGGAGCAGGGTGCCGATGACGGTGGCCTATCGTCGGCGCAAGATGGACGCGGCGTTCCGAGCGGAGTGGCTGGAAGCGATCGCCATTGGATATCACCGCCTGGAGGGAGTGCTTCTTCAGCGCGCGTTCGATGGTACCGAGCGAGTAGTCACTAAAAACGGCAGTGAAGAGCGGATGCGCGAATATCCCAACCACATCGCGCTGCAGCTGCTGAAGATGCACCGCGAGACGGCGGTGGAAGCCGAGACGGAGATCTCCGCGGCCGACGTGGCTGAACTCCGCGAGCCGCTGGTCAGGAAATTGCAGCGAATGAAGAAACGGGATGAAGAGCAGGAAGCGCGACGCGCGGAATTACGAGGTGCTGCGCCACGAGATGGCGATGATGGCCAAAGCGACGGAGGAGCAACAACGGAAAGTCATTGAGCAGGCTACTCCGGAGCACTTGCTTAAGTGGGATGCGGATTTTGAACATTGGGCTCACGAGAACCAGCTCCCGCCGAACGGCGAGGGCTGGCGCACCTGGCTGATGATGGCCGGGCGGGGGTTCGGGAAGACGAGGGCGGGCGCTGAATGGATCTTCCGTCTGGCGAACGCCAGGCCGGGCGTCCGCATTGCGCTCGTCGGAGCGACGATTGCCGATGCGAGGAGCATCATGGTCGAAGGCGTCAGCGGTTTGCTCTCGGTCGCCCGCCACAACCGCCGGCGACTCAATTGGGAGCCGAGCCTGGGCCGGCTGAAATGGCCGAACGGGAGCGAGGCGCAGCTGTTTTCCGGCGACAATGCCGATGGGCTCCGGGGGCCGGAGCATGATTTCGCGTGGTGCGACGAGCTGGCGAAGTGGCGCGAGGCCGACGACGCGTGGATGAACCTGCAGTTCGGTCTTCGGCACGGGTCGAGGCCGCGGGCGCTGGTCACGACGACGCCGAGGCAGGGAATGAGGCTGTTGCAGCAGATCGACGCAAATCCGCTGACTATCACAACGCGGGGGCGGACGAGCGACAACATCAATTTGGATGAGAAGGTGATTGAAGTGCTGACTGCGACCTACGGCGGCACCAGGATCGGCGCGCAGGAGCTCGACGGCGAGCTGCTGACCGACGTCGAGGGGGCGCTGTGGACCAGCGAGGTGATCGAGAAGGCGCGGGCGAATGCGCCCGATGGCTTCGACCGGGTCGTGGTCGGGGTGGATCCGCCGGCCGGAGCGGGCCACGGGTCGGACGCGTGCGGGATCGTCGTGTGCGGATCCGCGGGCGAGAAGCTTTACGTACTCGAGGACGCAAGTGTCAGAGGGCTCAGTCCGGAAGGCTGGGCGAACCGCGTCGCCGCGGCTGCAGCGCGCTGGGACACGTCTCAAGTCGTCGCCGAAGCGAATAATGGCGGGGCGATGGTCGAAAGCGTGCTGAAGGTCGCCGACCTGGGCCTGCGCGTTCGGCTGGTGCACGCTTCGCGCGGCAAGTGCGCGCGGGCGGAGCCGATCGCTCTGAAGTTCGAGACTGGAAAGGGCTTCTTCGCGGGCGAGTTCCCGGAGCTCGAGGCCGAGCTCGGCGGAATGATCGCGGGCGGCGGTTACGAGGGTGCGGGCCGGTCGCCCGATCGCGCAGACGCGATGGTGTGGGCGATGACGGTGCTCGGCGAGACCCGGTCAGGGCTGCCGCGGGTGCGGAGGTTGTGATCGGACGTAGATGATCGCTCGCTCGTGCGCGTATTCGGCAGCAACGCCAGACGTAGGAAACGACGAGAGCACCTGACCAATGATGTCGTTTGCGTCGCGAACCCGCGGGTTGTTGCAAGTCGAATAACGCGGTTCGGCGAAAATCCCCACGCGGTCGTCCTCGACGCCAGGCTTTGGACCTTCCGCGATAAAGACGACGCTCGCGTCGGGAGATATGTCGGACGGCGGCCTCGAACAGCCGACAGGATAGGTTTCGTACGCTACGCCTTGCAGCTGCTCAGGCCGCAGCCGCCAAAGAGATTGCCTCGCTTGCGCGGCAACCTTGGGCGGGAGGTGAAATATGTCGGGGCCGAACTTCTTGTCCGCGAACTTCGGGCGAAATGTGAGCGAGACTTCAAGCGTGTTGTCGGGACGCAGTTCGTACGACAGCATGCCAGGACTGAACCCGTCGAAGCCAGTGTTGATCTGAACGATCTCACGCGAAAGGACGCGCGCGGGCGGCAGGTTCTTCGCGCCGACCAGGCTTTCACCCGGTTGGATGGCCGGCCGATCGCATGAGGTGAGCAAGAGCACCGCAATAAGAAGCGAGTGCCGGAACGCAGCGATGGGCATACGGCTGGTGTAACAACGTGGATGGAAGCCGTCACGCGAGTGAATCGCGTGACGTCAGTCGGGTTCGCCTGGCGGCGACCCGCTGGCCGATTTCGTAACTCTCGACACAAGGCTGCGCTTGCTGCGCAACCGCCGCCTTGTGCTCGGATACTCAATAGGAGCGAGCGAGCATGGGTCCTCAGCGCCGGCCAGGCACAGAAGGAATTTTATCACAATGAAGCGCTGCAAAGCTTGGATATCATTGTCGCCGCGGCTGTCGAGGACGGACCTATGGACGCACCGCCTGCGTCACCCGTGGTCGGCGCATGCTACATAATCAGCTCGACGCCGACCGACGCCTGGGTCGGAAACCCGCTCGCCCTTGCCGGATTTTCCAGCGGCGGCTGGCGATATGTCGCGCCGATCGAAGGGATGGCAGCTTACGTGAAGTCACAGGACTTATGGGCTTGCTTTCGCGCTGGGGCTTGGGAGCTCGGGCTGCTCCGCGGCTCCAGCGTCGTCATTGGCGACCAGCAGGTGGTCGGCGGCAGAGCGGCAGCGATCCCGTCGGCCACCGGAGGCACCGTCGTTGATACTGAGGCGCGCGCCGCGATCGACCTGGTCCTCGGGGCGTTGCGACAGCATGGCCTCATCGAAAGCTGATTTACTCGGCCAAACACCTCCGTTCCACCGGTGGTACAACTGCGGCTTTTTGGCAACAGCCGTCGGCAAACGTCAGCTTGCCTACAAAAGAGCGCTTTCATAATGTGACGGCAGCGGTTCAAATAATAAGAACGCATGTGAAAGGGGACACGCTTATGCGCAAGCTAGCCATTGCGATGGCGCTCGCATCGACCACGCTTGCGACGCCGGCCGTCGCGAAAGACCATTCCGTATATGTCGGGCTCGAAGGCGGCGTGATGTGGGTCGAGGATTCGCCCTTCAACGTCACCAACGGCACGACCAACCCGAGCTACACGATCGATCACAAGTCGGGCTACGATGTCGATGCCATTGCCGGCTACGACTTCGGCGGTGTCCGGGTCGAAGCCGAGGTTGCCTACAAGCATGCCGGGATCGACGCGCTCAATTCCGTCACCACAGTGTACAACGCAAGCGGCCATGCCAACGCGCTGTCGTTGATGGGCAACGTTCTTTTTGACTTCGGCGACGAGAACGCTCTGAGTGGGTATGCCGGCGTCGGTGTCGGCGTTGCCCGCGCATCTTACGCCTTCGATACTCCGCTGCTCGCGCCGCCGTATAATTCCGTCCAAAGCTTTTCGGATTCGGACAGCAAGCTCGCTTACCAGGCGATCCTGGGCGTTCGCTATGCGATCACGCCCAACATCGACCTTGGGCTGAAGTATCGCTTCTTCAACACGTCGCGCCTGCACCTCAACGGCGAATTCAACGCGACGCCGATCACGGTGCAGGAGACTCGGTTCCGGTCGCACAGCCTGCTGGCGAGCCTGGTGTACAACTTCTGGGCACCGCCTCCGCCGCCTCCGCCGCCACCGCCGCCTCCGCCACCGCCTCCGCCGCCTCCGGCGACGCAGACCTGCCCGGACGGATCGGTGATTCCGGCGACGGATACGTGCCCGGCACCGCCTCCGCCGCCTCCGCCGCCTCCGCCGGCGCCGGAACGCGGTTTCTAATTAAGGAACGCACTTCGAACGAATTTAGCCGGCCCGGGCGTTGCTCGGGCCGGTTTTCTTATGCGCTTAGTCGCGGCTAGAAATGAGCCTCGCTTCGCGGCGATCAGTCGCTTTGGGGTTCAGCCGAAGCAAAGCTCGGCGGCGCGCTGTCCCACCCATATAGATCCGGCAAATAGGTGATCTGACCGTCGGCGACCTTGGCCGTGATGTAGGTGAGATAGATGGGCATGCCCTTGGGAAGGCTTACATTCGTCTCCGCCTCATCGCCCGGCGCTTCCGGGTCATGGCCGAGCAGCCAACGCCCCAGTCGTTTCGCATCCTCGACCCGGACGCAGCCATTGCTAAGATTCCTGTTCTCCTTTGCGAACAATCCCCTGCTGGGCGTGTCGTGGAGATAAATATTCTCAGGGTTCGCGAACGGAAATTTCAGATCGCCCATCGAGTTGAGTGGACCGGGATCCTGACGGATGCGAAGGTGAACGGTGCCCGCCGCGGCTGCTTTCCAGTCGATGGTAGTGGGATCAATGATGTTCGCCGTCGGACTCCATTCGTCGATCACGTGATAGCCGTGCGATTTGAAGTAGCGGATTCCCTGTCTCAAGTACGTCGGCGCGATTGTCTTGCGCACGAGATGATCCGGCGCATGCCAGTAGGGATTATAGGTGATGTAATACATGACGCTGGCGATTAGCGGCGTCGGCAGCTGCCGAGTGCCTGTGATCACCTTCATCGAATCGACCGGTTCCCCATGGTCGTAGAGCGTCATTGTCGATGAGCCCGAATCTACCAGCAGGAAGCGGCCCTTTGCTGGGATCGAGCGCAGCCTGTCGAGATTGGCGAGCAGCCGTGGATCCGGCGTCAGGTCTCCGCTCGCCTGCGCTTGCGCCCAGCCGGTGTCGCGGAGCTGCGCGTACATGGGATTTACCTGCGAGGTCTTGAGTAGATAGTCCTTCAGCGACGGGGCCGCCGCTGTGGTTAGCAAAATCTGCTCCGTTGATGGAGGTTGGGGCTGCAGGAAGGGAACGGCATAGATCATCCCCTGCGTCGGCCGATTGATGGCCCGAACGTAGCGCACCCAGGCTGCTGAAAGGACCTGTTCGGCAGTCGTAAGCGCCGCCGGGTCGCCTGTCCGAGCTTGTCCGGCCGCTGCCTGCGCTTCCGTGGCAAGCGCAGATCCTTCGGGAAATCCGTCGAACGGAGCACGCTGCAAGACGGAAATAAGTTGCGCAACGGCCGGTTCATCGACTCCGTGACGAGTCCAGATCGGCTGGATGCGGTATGTCTCATACGCAGCCGCGATGTCCGCCGGAACCTGGAAGGAGGCGGGCGCACTTTCTTGCGCGCTAGCGGGAGCGGGTTGCGCCGCGAAGGCTGGCGTGGCTACCAATACGACGGCGCCTGCCGCAGTCAGCGTGAAGAGGTCCCGTCGCAAGCCCACAGCTCATTCCTACTTCGTGAAATGACAAAATAGTCAATAGAAACTATGCCTTAACGAGGCTTAAGTTGGCTGTGGCTCTTTCTAGAGGTCACATCGCGGGAGCGCGCTCGTGCCGCGGCCCGTTTTTCAGATCCAGTCCATGAGCCGTCAAAGCGTCGAGCAAAGTCGCGCCCGCGACGAACCCCAATGAGCCCGCCACTGCCGCTTTGCGATCGCTTCGAGTGAAAGCTAGACCGAGCGCGAGCAGATCCATGCCGTCTCCGACAACCCGGTTCCACGCATTTGTGGAAACCGCCGGGCCTCGCAACAGCATCCCGCCGGCAAGCAATTCGCGAGCACCGAACAGGCCGATCACGGTCTTGGCCATGCCGCTGTCTACCCCCAGCCAGCGCGCCAGCCGGCCGGGAGCTGCGACTTCGAGCAGTCCAAGTCCAATGCTGAAGAACCCGAGGCCCAATCCCAATTTCTTGTAATCCATCTGAAATTCTCCCGTGTCCATTCACGCTGCCAAGCGCGCGCGGCGAGCGAGCGTTCCTACAGCCGTTCGCCTGCAGCCTTGTCTTGGCAGCCATTCGGCGCAAAGGCCGCTGCCAGATTGTTCAGGCAGAGGAATTCAGATGGATATTGATGGAGCGGCTGCGGTCGTGACCGGCGCCGCGTCGGGCTTGGGAGAAGCCACGGCGCGCGAACTTGCCAAGCGCGGAGCGAAGGTCGCGATATTCGATCGCGACGCAGCCCGCGGCGAGCAGGTCGCAAGCGAGATCGGCGGCATCTACTGCGAAGTCGATGTCACATCTGACGAGAAGGTCGAGGCCGCGTTCCAAAAGGCGAGGGCGACCCACGGCCAGGAGCGCATCCTGGTGAATTGCGCCGGGGTTGCCAATGCAGCGAAGACCGTCGCGCGCGACAAGGAGACCAAGGCCGCCAAGCTCTATCCGATGCGGCAGTTCGAGCTTGCCATCCAGATCAACCTGATTGGCAGCTTCCGCTGCATTGCCAATTCCGCGTTCGGAATGGTCGATCTCGAGCCGATGGCCGACGGCGAAAAGGGCGTAATCATCAATACCGCGTCGGTCGCGGCAGAGGACGGCCAGATCGGCCAGGCGGCTTATTCTGCATCGAAGGGCGGCGTTCTGGCGATGACATTGCCGATCGCGCGTGACCTTATGAACGAAGGAGTTCGCGTCAACACGATCCTGCCGGGTGTCTTCAAGACCCCTATGGTCGCGATGATGCCGCCGAACGTGCAAGACGCGCTGGGTGCACAGGTGCCCTTCCCGAAGAGGCTCGGTCAGGCGGAAGAATATGCACGCCTCGCCTGCTTCCTGATCGAGAATGTCTACATGAACGCAGCGGCCGTGCGGCTTGACGGCGGGATCAGGATGGCGCCGCGCTGATGACCAAGTTTTCGCGGCTGCTCGACGATATGGCCGAGGCAGCGCGAGAGGCCGGTGAAGCGATCCTTGAGGTGGTTCGTCGCGGTTTTGAAGTGGAAACGAAGGGAGATTCCTCTCCCGTCACCGAAGCAGACCGGGCGGCCGAGCTCATCATTCTTGCCGCGCTCGCGCGAGCTGCGCCCGGCGTGCCCGTTATTGCCGAGGAGGAAGTGGCTGCGGGGCGAATCCCGGCGCACGACGATCTCTATTTCCTTGTCGATCCGCTCGACGGCACCAAGGAGTTCGTCCGCGGCGGCGACGACTACACGGTGAATATCGGCCTGATTGAACGCGGTGTTCCGAAGCTTGGAGTGGTCTTTGCGCCCGCCACCGGAAAGCTCCACGCTGGATCCGTTGGTGAAGGTGCGTGGTTGGTCAACGGGTCAACACGACAAGTGATTCAAACCCGGCCGCGTGGCGACGAGGTGACGGCAGTCGCGTCAAAGTCGCACCTCAACCAGGCGACCATCGATTATCTCGAGGCAGCCGTCGGCACCTGCAATTATGCAGCGATTGGCTCGTCGCTAAAGTTCTGCATCGTCGCCGAGGGACTGGCGGACATCTATCCGCGAGCTTCTCCGACGAGCGAATGGGACACGGCGGCGGGACACGCAGTGCTTCTGGCCGCAGGTGGTCTGGTCGACGGCCCCGACGGCACTCCGCTTCGCTATGGGAAGCCCGCATTCCTCAACCGGGCCTTCGTTGCCACTTCGGGATGGAAGCCGCCGGCTCTCGCTTCCTACCTCGAATCCTTCGCAGGCGGCGGCGATCTTCCGCAAGGTGTTTAGCCGGCACGCTCGACCGGCCATGCCGGCAGATTGGTCCAATTCGGATCAGGTCCAGTCCGTGGAGTGATGGAGCGGCTCAGTCTCAGCGATTGAACTTCGAGCCGCGCGGCTTCGATTCGGACGTAAAGATCCAGCGCGTCCGCAGTCACATCACTTTCGAGATCGAGTTCGAAGAGCAGCCGATGCGCCTGGTCTAGTGCATCGGCCACGTCCGCCAGCCAGCGAGCCCGATCGGCCGCGGGCACTTCGGTTGGTACGCTAAACATACGTCGCCCCCTGACGATAGCAGGCTCTTACGCAACTTTCATTTTCGTTCCGTCCAACCTTCTCCGATCTGGAGCCGAATTCGGTCTGACTTTTGTCCACAATGCGGGTTATCATGAGCATGCTCGGTTCGGCTCCAGCCTCAGGTGTATCAGTATGGATGCGATTGTGACCGACGCCGCAGACCTGCATTATCTTGACTCGCCGCCCGTACTGATTGCCGCAACGAGCGTTGCGGCAATGGCGAGCGCAGAACGCGCTGTGCACGCTTCTGGCTCGAGAATTGCTGACAAGCTGCCCATCGAGCGCGCCGGCGAGCGTCTGGCGCAGCAGGGCCGTTTCGGCGCGGTCTGGGTGGAGATCGACAGCGATCCCGGCGAGGCGATCGATGACCTGCTCGACATGGTGTCGCGAGCGGCGGGCGAACAGCGCTGCGCGGCCGTGATTTCGACGACCATCGACATGCTCGACGCCGTCGCTGCGCGTGCAAGCGACCCAACGATCGAAATCCTCGTGAACGGAACCGAAGCGGAGCGGGTTGCCGCATTCGCGATTGCTGTCGCCGCATTCGGCGCTCCACAGAGATTCAGCGACGTCACTGCGGACAAGAGCGCTGAACGGCTTCGGCAATTGAGCGAGGAGGTCAGCCGCATCGCCTCGACCCTCGCGCGCTTGTCGACCGGCCCGTCTACTCCACTTCGCCCGGCAGAGGCGTTCCCTAATGCCGACGCGCCTCCGATCTCGGTGGAAGCCGTTAGATCGGTCATCCGCGCGAGGAGGCTGCGCGCGCGCTATTTCCAGGAAGACCTGTTTGCCGATCCAGCCTGGGATATGCTGCTCGATTTGCTGCAGGCCGAGATCGCGCAATTGCGCGTGCCGGTATCTAGTCTGTGTATAGCTGCCGCAGTTCCGGCAACGACCGCGCTTCGATGGCTGAAGACAATGGTCGGTCAAGGCATTTTCATCCGTCGTGCCGATCCCCACGACGGGCGTCGGGTGTTCGTCGAGCTCGCGCCAGAGGCGAGCTCCGCGATGCGGCGCTATTTCGCTGATGCTGGGCAAGTTGCCGTGGTTTGATCCGTTCGGAGCAGCGCTCATAGCTCTCGTGTCAGACAAATCTAACACAAAGTCAAGCTATATAAGTCAGAATGATCTGACATTGCTGCAAGACTAAACTGTCGCGATATTCGCGTGCATGAGCGGGGGCGAAGAGCCGATCTATCGGGACCTCATGCGGTTCAAGCCCGAGGGCCTTTCGCCCAATGCCTGGGCAGTGAAAGCCGGCGTGAGCCGGACCGTCTGGTCTGACATTCGCAGGCACGGCAATCCTTCCCGGCGGACGCTTGAGAAGCTGCTCACCGCGGCCGGCTCGTCGCTCGCCGAATTCGAGGCATTGCGAATTGGCCCGGAGCTGCGAGGGTCAGCGGGCGCGGCTGCCGAAAGCCGGTTGGGTGATGGACGCGGGAGCTGGTTGCCAAAGGCTCTGCCTCCGCTGCCGCTCATTACATCCAGTCTCGCGGGCGAATGGGCGGGGGGCAGCGATCCGGTCGAACTCACGATGATCGACCCGGCTGAGGTTCTCCAGCGCGTTCAGCGGCCCGCCAGTCTTGCCGATGATGCCGACGCGTTCGCCCTGACCATTGTCGGCAGCTCCATGTGGCCGCGCTTTCGTGCAGGTATACGGGTCGCAATCTCCCCGCGCAGCCCCGTCGCGATTGGCGACGACGTGCTCGTGCGTCTGAAGAATGGCGACCATTACGACGGCTGGCGCGTCCTTGTCATGAACCTTGTCAGGCGCAGTGCGACGGTGTTCGAATTGCGGCAGTTCAATCCAGATCGAACAGTTGAGGTCGATGCAGACGCGGTGGAGGCCGTCCTGAAGATCGCCGGCGAATTGATCTGACTTAAGATACGGCGGCTGATGCGGCTGCTTGCCCGTTTCACGGACAGGCTGCGCCCCAGCATGGTGGGCGGTGACGGGCTCGAACCGCCGACCCTCTCGGTGTAAACGAGATGCTCTACCAGCTGAGCTAACCGCCCGAGCGGCTGCGGTGCCATGCGCCGGCTGTCGAGGCAAGCGCCCTTAGAAATTCCGCACGAGCGTCTTCACTACCGCCAGCCACGGCGGATTTGCGACCACCTGCTGACGGCCGCCCGCTTCGAGCGGAAGGATCTGCAGCTTTTCCGAATCGAGGTTGATCAGACGGCCAAACAGAAATCGCCCAGCCGGACGTGGAAGAAGTACGTCGCGGTTCAGCGCCTGGGCATATGAGCCGGGTTCGAGCGTTGCGCACCAAAGCTCGTCTCCCGCGCGATAATCGCCGACGCTGCTTGCGACCAGGATCGCGAGCTGTCCCTCCTCCGCATGTGGCGGAACGACGACCGACGCCTTCCTCGGTGCGGCTGCGCCGCCGGCGCCGACGATTGCCGCAACCTTGAGCTCGGCGCGATCGCCGCCCTGGACCAGGTCCTGCGCGTCGACGCCCAACGCCTTGGCAATCCGGTTGAGCCATCCAACCGATACGGTGCGTGTGCCCGTCTCGAGACGGCCGATCGTTTGCGCCGTCGTCGGCGGGTCGCACCGCCGCGCAACATCGTCGAGCGTCATTCCCCGTGCGCGGCGCACCTCGCGAATACGGGTTATCATCCGACGTCCTCCTCCCAAAAGGATGTAACCAATACGGTTTTCTATCTGTCGTACACTTTCGCCGTTGTGGCAATCCCAGGCGACTCGAAAAACATGGAGGCAGAATGGAAAGGTTGCGTCAGGCGCGGCTGATTACCGAACAGGCCCTCGGCGACGGAGCTGAGGGTGCAACAACCATGCGGCCGAGCCGGTCCGTGACGATTAACATGGCGGAATCGCCGCTTGGCTGGCTCCTCGCGCGGGGGCATGTCACCCGCCGCCAATATGATGCTGGGGAGCGGCTGCGACGCGATTGGGAGCGGGCGCAGCTGGCGCCGCACGTCACGATGCTGTGGGACTCGGCTCCCGTTGCGCGCGGCCGTGGCGGCAGCGGGTCAGGGACCGATCTCTCGAACGCTCAAATCGATGCCAAGCGCCGCTTTCATGGTGCGATCGAAAGCGCTGGCCCGGGTCTCGCCGACATCCTTTGGCGCATCGTCTGTGCGGGCGAGGGGATGCGTGATGCCGAGACCGCGCTCGGCTGGCCAGCACGCGCGGGCAAGGTGGTGCTGACGCTCGCGTTGGACCGCGTCGCTGCCTACTACAAGGTTCGCTAGTCCTCGCGCCCCGTGCGGTGATCAGCCGGAGCTTTGGGCTTCCTCTCCGCGGTCGCCGTGTCGCCGCGGCCGAGCTCGCGATCCCGGAGGGTCGGATCGTGCAAGTTGTTGCGCGATTCATCCTTGCCTCTGTTGCTGCGCATGTGATCGTCTCCTAGTGCTTCGCCCGTTCAACGGGCGAGCCGGGACCGGTGTCCGCCGTTCGCCGCTTGTGGGAGGCATCGCACATGATTCTCTATGGTTCCTCGCTCTCGCCGTTCGTCCGCAAGGTGCTCGCCTATGCCGGCGAAAAGGGGATCGAGCTCGAGCTCAAGCCGACGGGCAGGCCCGGCGAGCCGAGCGCGGAGTTCCTGGAAGCGAGCCCGCTTCGCAAGATGCCCGCGCTCCGCGACGAAGCGTTCACGCTCGCGGATTCCAGCGCGATCATCCAGTATCTCGAGGCGAAATTCCCCGAGCCGCAGCTCATTCCAAGCGACCCGCAGGAGCGCGGGCGGGTGATCTGGTTCGAAGAATATGCCGACACCATCCTGGCATCTTGCGGCGCCAAGATGTTCTACAATCGCGTGGTCCTGCCGAGGTTCATGGGCAAGAGCGGCGATGAGGAAGCCGCGAGAACGGCCGAGACTCAGGAATTGCCCCCGATGCTCGATTATCTCGAGACGGTCGTACCCGACGCGGGAGAGTTCCTGGTCGGCGGCCGGATCACCCTTGCGGATATCGCGGTCGCCAGTCAGTTCGTGAACTTTGACCATCTTCGATGCGCCCGCGACGCTGCAAGGCACAGCCGCGTCTATGCCTATGTCGACGCAATCCTTTCGCGTCCCAGCTTCGCGCCGTGGATCGAGCGCGAGCGCGCGATGCTTGCGCACGAGCCGGCCTGAAAAGAAAGCGCCGCGCTCCTCGGGAGGAACGCGGCGCAATTCCAACGGAAGAGGCTCAGAAGGAGCCGCCGCTTCCTGAGCTTCCGGAACCCTCGCCTGATTCGTCCTCATTGGACTCATCGAGCGAGCCGCGTCCCTGCTTGGCGAAGTCCGACCCGTCGGTCGCCTGCGACGACGACGAGCTGCCGGATTGGCCGCGGTCCTGAAGGTAATCGTCTGATCCGCTGCCCTGGGAACCGATGAATCCCTGGCCGCCGCTGACGCCGCTTGAGTCACCCGAGCTCTGGTCCGAGCCCACGCTCGATCCGCCGGCATTGCTGGTCGTGCCCTGGCCGAAGCTGCTGCCCTGATCGCTGGCGAGCGTATCGCCGCCGCTTTGCTGGGTCTGGCCGCTCGAGCTCTGGCCCTGGAAATCAGCGCCCTGAGTCAGCGTGGTTCCCGAGCCCGTATTGCCGTCGTTGCCACCGATCGGCTGACCGCTCGAGCCATCGTTCGCTCCACCCGAGATCGAGCTTCCGTTGGAATCCGCGGAGCCGCTCTGGCTTCCGACGCTCTCGCCGCCGAAGCTGCCCTCGGAGCCCTGGTTGCCCATCGTCTGCTGGCCCTGCGAGCCGTATTCACTTTGATCGCTGCGCTGCCCGGCGGTTTGCTGGCCGTTGCTCTCACTTTCACCGAATTGATCGTCGTCGCGTTCGTCAGCCATTGAGAATACTCCTCACATCGCCCCTGTGTGCTCGTTCGTAAGAACAAGAAGGCGTGCCCAGTCGTTCCGAGGAGGCAATGAGCTTTGCGACAAACGGCTCGGCGCATGAAAAAAAAAGCCGCCGGTCGTTTGGGGACGACCGGCGGCCTTTTGCGTCGCGTGAACGAGAGGGGTCAGCCCTCCTGGGCTTCATCCTCGGCGGCGGGAGCTTCGGCCTCCGCTTCGGCGGGTATGCCGGGCTCGGCGCCAGCCTCATATTGCTCCGTGAAAACAGCAGTGTCACGCTCGAACATCTGAGCCATGACATCGACGCCCTGCGCCTGCAGATCGGCTTCCTCGGGGCTTCGGGCGACATTGACCTTCACGGTGACCGAAACTTCGGGGTGAAGCGCGATCTTGACGTCGTACATTCCGATCGCCTTGATCGGCTTGTCGAGCACCACCTGGCTCTTGGCGACCTTGGCGCCTTCGGCCTCGAGCGCATCCGCAATGTCGCGAGCGCTGACCGAGCCGTAGAGCTGACCGGTGTTCGAAGCCTGACGGATGAGCTGGACGCTCTTGCCATCGACGCCCTTCGAGGACTTCTCGGCATCGGAGCGGCGGTTGGCATTCTCCTCCTCGATGCGCGCGCGGTTCGCTTCGAACAGCTTGCGGTTTGATTCATTGGCGCGGAGCGCCTTCTTGCGCGGCAGCAGGTAGTTGCGGGCAAAGCCGTTCTTGACCTTCACCACGTCGCCGATGGAGCCGAGCTTTTCGACCCGCTCGAGCAGGATCACTTCCATGTCGAGCTCTCCTTACTTCACGATGTAGGGGAGAAGGCCGAGATGACGCGAGCGCTTGATGGCGCGCGCGAGCTCGCGCTGCTTCTTCGACGATACTGCAGTGATGCGTGACGGCACGATCTTGCCCCGCTCGGATACGAAGCCCTGCAGAAGGCGCACGTCCTTGTAGTCGATCTTCGGAGCGTCCTTGCCGGAAAACGGGCAGGACTTGCGCCGGCGGAAGAAAGCTCGCGCCATTATTCGGCCTCCTCTTCACGGGGACGAAAGCTCGGGCGATCGTCGCGATCGCCGCGCTCGGAGCGGCGCTCCCGCTCCTTCTCACCGCGACGCATCATCGCGGACGGGCCTTTCTCGAGCTCGTCGACGCGGATGGTGAGGAAGCGGATCACGTCCTCGTTGATGTTCGACTGGCGCTCAAGCTCGGCGATCGCCGCCGCCGGGGCGTCCAGGTCGAGCGCGACGTAGTGCGCCTTGCGGTTCTTCGCGATGCGGTAGGCGAGGCTGCGAAGACCCCAGGTCTCCGTCTTGGCGACCTTCCCGCCATTATCTTCGATGATCTTGGTGGCGTTTTCCGCGAGCGCATCGACCTGGGCCTGGGCCAAGTCCTGACGCGCGAGGAAAACATGCTCGTAGAGCGGCATGTTTCTTATTCTCTCTTTGGCCGATCGCTGACGCCGCCCGATGCGACGCCCCTCCGGCTGTCGTTTAAAAATTACAGGCGCAGCGGCAGGGCCGTGCGCCAGCGCCGCGCCTATGGCGGAACCTCCCCGAAAAGGCAAGCTCGCCCATGAACTTCGCCTCTGCGGCGCCTCACAAACGAGTGAACTTCATCAGCATTGGGAGCCGTAAGGCCCGCTTAGCCGTTTTTACCCCGAAAGGAGCGACACAATGACTGCAAAGTCGATCAGAATGGCAGCGGCGTCGCTAGCCGCAATTGCGATCGCTGGCTGCACCACCACAGGAGTCGGGACCGGACAGGTCGTCGGCCAGAACGTCGGCGCCACGTTCACCTGGACCGAGACCGGCGGGACCCATGGCAACATGGTCGCGCAGCTCAGCAACGGCCAGGTATTCCAGGGACCGTTCTTCCAGATCACCTCGGAAAGCATCGCCGACTACGACCCGCTGTGGAACGGCTGGGGCGGCGGCTGGGGCTGGGGACGAGGCTGGGGCGGCCATCGCTGGGGCTGGGGCTGGGGCGGCTGGGGGCCATGGGGTCCGGACATGGAGACGATCACCCATTATAGCGGGCAGGTGCTCGCCAACCTCCAGGGTCCTGGCGGCTTCATGCGCTGCGACTTCAGGCTGATGCGGCCGAGTTACGGCATGGCGGGCGGCGGCATGGGCCACTGCCAGTTGCCGACCGGCTCGATCATCAACGCCCAGTTCCCGCCCGGACGCGGCTATTGAGTGAGCTGCCGAGCGCAGGTGAGCGATTGCCGAGCAATCGGGAGCCAGCGCGTAGAGACGGCGAGCTTCGGCCGGCACGCGAACGAGCAGTCTGAGCTGCGAAGTGATGACGCGACCGACGTCACGCGATTCACTCGCGTGACGGATTTCCGCGCAGTAGGCGAAGTGCGCTAGGCGTCGGCTTTCACCGGCGCCTCGCGGCCGACCATCGCCTGCTGGGCGGGCGCATAGCGCTCACCCTCGGGCTCGATCTTCGACGCGCCGTCGTTGATCTCGCGAAGGTCGACGTCAGTGAGCTCCAGGCTTGCCGCGCCAATGTTCTCCTCGAGCCGGTTGAGCTTGGTCGTGCCCGGGATCGGGACGATGTACGGTCGCTGCGCGAGGAGCCAGGCGAGCGCCACTTGGGCGGGCGTCGCGCCTTTTTCCGCAGCCACGCGCTTCAGCAGGTCCACGAAGGCGAGGTTCTTGTCGATCGCTTGCGGCGAGAAGCGCGGGCTCAACTTTCGGAAATCGCCGTCGCCGAGCTGGCTCGCCTGCGTGATCGCGCCGGTCAGGAAGCCGCGGCCGAGCGGCGAATAAGGAACGAAGCCTATTCCCAGCTCGTCGCAGGCGTCGAGGATGCCGTTCGTTTCGACCTGCCGCCACCACAATGAATATTCGTTCTGAACCGCGGTGACCGGCTGGACGGCATGCGCTCGGTGGAGCGTCTGCAAGCCCGGTTCCGACATGCCGAAATGCGAAACCTTGCCCTCGGCGATCAGGTCGCGGACGGTTCCGGCGATATCCTCGATGGGGACGCTCGGGTCGACGCGATGTTGGTAGAGCAGGTCGATGGTCTCGACGCCGAGCCGGCGAAGCGACCCTTCGACCGCGCTGCGGATCCGCTCGGGTCGGCTGGTAACGCCTCGCGTCTCGCGCGACTCGGGATCGATGTCGAAGCCGAATTTGGTCGCGATGACGACCCGGTCGCGGACCGGCCGAAGCGCTTCGCCGACCACCTCCTCGTTGGCAAACGGCCCATAGACTTCGGCAGTGTCGAAGAAGGTGACTCCCCGGTCGACCGCGTCGCGGATCAGCCTGACGCCGTCCTCGTGCGGGAGGGGCGAACCATAGCTCTGGCTGATCCCCATGCAGCCGAGGCCGATGGCTGAGACCTGAAGGCCGCTGCGGCCCAGCTCACGAGTCGGCATGCGTCGATCCTTTCGATGTGCTCATAGCCGCTAGCCCCGCAATCCACGAGCGCATCAGGATGGCGAAGGTTGCAACGGCTTCGAAGTCCAACGGCAGCTTTCCACCCGAAGCGGACGCTGGGTATCTCCATAGCGATCGTTGTGAAAGTGTTACGACCGGTTCATACCGGCCACTGACTCGATGCGGGAGGGGCACAGATGACCCGCGCCAAAGTGGCGATTTCAGCGGAAGCCGCGACATTCACTAAGGTCACGTGGCGTCTGATGCCGCTGCTGTTCGCCGCTTACCTGTTTGCCTATCTCGATCGCGTAAATGTCGGCTTCGCGAAGCTGCAAATGGCAGGCGATTTGCGGTTCAGCGATGCAGTCTTCGGGTTCGGCGCTGGCATTTTCTTCCTCGGCTACTTCCTTTTCGAAGTCCCGAGCAACCTGATTCTGGCGAGGGCGGGAGCACGTCTGTGGATCACTCGCATCATGGTCACCTGGGGCCTGCTGTCCGCCAGTTTCGCATTTATCGGCATGCTGCACTGGGGGCCGGTTTCAGCGGCATTCGGTCTCACCGACAACCAGTTCTCCTTCTACCTCCTTCGTTTCTTGCTCGGCCTCGCCGAAGCGGGTTTGTACCCCGGTGTGATCCTCTACCTGACCTTCTGGTATCCGGATCGCCGGAGAGCCCAGATCATCGCCTTGTTCATGACCGCCATTCCACTCTCCGGCGTGATTGGATCACCTTTGTCCGGAAGTCTCCTGGAGTTTCTCGATGGCGCGGGCGGATGGAGGGGGTGGCAGTGGCTGTTCGTTATCGAGGGCGTTCCTTCCGTAATGCTGGGGCTGCTCGTCTTAGCAATTTTGCCCGATGGTCCCGCGAAGGCGCGCTGGCTCACCGCGGCGGAGCGCAGAACGATCGACGAGCATCTGCAAGCGGACGAACTCGCCAAGGAGAACAAACGGCGGCACCACAGCGCGGCCGACACGCTCCTCGATGTTCGCATCTGGACCCTCGCGATTGCCGAGTTTTTAATCAATGCTGGGGGCTATGCGTACATCTTCTGGGCGCCGACGATTGTCCAGGAACTGGGCGTAGACAGTCGAAACTACCTCGGCGTGGGCCTCATTCTTATGATTCCCGCGACGGTCGCAGGCGTGTCGGTGCGGATTTGGGCAGTTCATTCCGACCGGACGGGAGAGAGACGCTGGCACGGAACGATTGCGGCCCTCCTCCAAGCGAGCGGCCTCGCCATTCTTGCGGTGGCGAGCAATAATGCGGTGCTTGCGCTGCTTGGCCTAACCATGACCTTCGCAGGAAACCTGTGCTGGTTTTCCGTCTTCTGGTCGATTCCAACATCATTCTTGTCTGGAACCGCCGCGGCAGCTGGCATCGCGATGATCAATTCGATCGGTAATCTCGGTGGTTATTTTGGTCCGGACCTGGTCGGAGTCATTCGTAACGCAAGCGGCGGCAAATCAGCGGCAGCATTTTTCGTGCTCGCAGCAGGAGGAATCTTATGCGCGCTGCTGACGAACCTCGTCGCCGCGCCCCGGCCGACGCGGCTGGCGTTCAGTAGCTAGCGTCAGCTTTCGACCCAAAGCTGCCACTGAGCCGCGCCCCGCTTCAAATGTTGGATTTCGTCTGCCACGCTCGGGCCCGTGACGGCGCTACGGCTGAACAGCTATTCTGGCGAGCTCGGGAACACGCGTAAGTTCACAGCAGAAGCGCTGCTCTCCGTGAACTTAGTGAACTTAAGCGCATCTCCTCTCGGGCGAGCCGACCCTCACTTCGCTTCGACAGCAGTGGATTGACCGGGTAAACAGGCAAAATGGCCACCAAATTGCGGCAAATAGCGCCCGAACACGATCCACTGGACGATATGAGCCTGCCCGGCTGGCTCTATCACGACCGCGAATTCTTCGAGGCCGAGAAAAAGGCGTTCCTCAAGCGCGCGCCACAGGTGATCTGCCACGAGAGCGAGATTGCCGAGCCGGGCGAGTGGCGGAGCATCGAATATCTCGGCGAAAGCGTGATCGTCATCCGCGGCGATGACGGCGAGGTGAGGGCGTTCAGGAATGTCTGCCGCCACCGCGGATCGCGGCTGGTCGACGGGACCGGCGGCTGCACCAAGGTGCTGACCTGCCCCTATCACGCCTGGAGCTATGCCCGCGACGGACGGCTGGTCGGCGTGCCGCACCGGAGCGAATATCCGGGCCTCAGGACCGAGGACCACGGGCTCTTCCCCGTCGCGCTCGAGAACTGGCACGGTTTCCTGTTCGTGACGCTCGAAGCCGGCGCGCCCTCAGTCGCCGAAATGATGGCGCCTTATGAGCAGGAGGTTGCGCTGTACCGCTTCAAGGATCTCCGTGCGATCGGCCGCGTCACGCTCCGCCCGCGCCCGCTCAACTGGAAGACGATTGCCGACAATTATTCCGACCACCTCCACATTCCGATCGGACATCCGGGCCTGACGCGCCTGTTCGAGCGCAACTACCGCATCGAGGCGCAGGAGCATGTCGATCGGATGGAAGGCGACCTGGTCGAGAAGGAATCCGCCAACCCGTCCGAGCGCGCCTATCAGCGCCTGCTCCCGCGGGTCGAGCATCTGCCCGAAACGCATCAGCGCAAGTGGCTCTATTACAAGCTGTTCCCCAACGTCGCGTTCGACATCTACCCCGATCAGGTAGACTTCATGCAGTTCCTGCCGATGAACGCGACGGAGACGGTGATCCGCGAGATCAGCTACGCGCTTCCCGACGATCGGCGCGAGATGCGGGCGGCGCGGCACCTCAACTGGCGGATCAACCGGCGGGTGAACGCCGAGGACACCGAGCTCATCACCCGCGTCCAGCTCGGCATGCAGAGCGCGAGCTACAGGGCGGGGCCGCTAGGGAAGAGCGAAGTGTGCTTGAGGAGCTTCGCGAAGAAGCTGCGGCGTCTCATTCCAGAGGCGGGGCTGGAGCAATCGCCACCGGCCGGGTGGTCCGCGGCTTCCTGATCACGAAGATGACCACGCCCACGGCGAGCAGCGCCAGCGAGAGCAAGAAGGCCTCGAGGCCCGAGCCGTAGAAAGCGAACAGGACGAAGGCGAGGCCGATCACGCAGGCAATCGTCGTCGTCGGGTTCTTGTCCTTGATCGCCGCCGCGATCGCTGCCGCCGAATAGAGGTAAAGCACCGCATCGGCGGCCAGGAGCGTGATGAAGGTGAACAGCTGGGTCGTGCCCTTGGCCTCATTGAGGCCGAGCAGGATGAAGCCCAGCGCAACGCTGGTGAGCAGCGCCGCATAAGGCGAGTTGAAGCGGTTGGTCCGGCTGAAGAAGCGCGGCATGTCGTTCCTCAGCGACATCGAATAGAGCATCTCGCCGCAGGCGAGGATCGAGGCATTCAGCGTGCCGAATGCGCTGACGACCATCGCAGAGGCCGCGAGGATCGAGGCGGTCTTGCCCCAGTAGATACCGATGGCTTGGGGGAAGGGGGCGATCGATTCGGCAATCGCCGAGTTGGGCATGATGAGGCTGAGGCTGAGCGTCACCGCGAGATAGGTTGTCGCGATTCCCGCAAGGCCGAAGACGAGCGCTCGCGACAGGTTGCGCTCGGGATTGCGGATTTTGCCGACCGGCGAAAGCGAGAATTCGAAGCCGGTGAGCGCGAAGAGGCAGAGCGCCGACGCCGTTGCGACGTTGCCGAGCGATGGGGCAGGGCTGCCGATCGGTTGGAGCGGAGCGTCGCTTCCACCCAGCATCGCTGCAATCACCACCACGGCGATGAGCGGAAGAACCTTGATGAGCACGGTGACGACGGCAAGCTCGCCCACCGTCTTGATACCGCGCAGGTTCACCAGCGTCAGGATAACGAAGAAGGCCGCTCCCAAAAGGACGAGGTGACCGGCGAGCGCCGGCACGATGCTGGCGAGGCCGGCGGCGGCAGCAAGGCCGACGGCCGGATTGCCGACGCAGCTCGAGCACCATGTCACCCAGGTGACGATGAAGCCGGCGCCCGGCCCAAGCTCGTTCTCGACATAGGCCTGCAGTCCCCCGCCATCGGGGCTGACAATCCGCGATGCACAATAGGCCATCGACATGACGCCGACGCCGCTGATCAGCCAGCCGATCGGAACGCTCCCACCCAGCGGCGCAAGCGCGATGGGCAGGTAGAAGATACCGACTCCGACGACACCGCTGATCACCAGCGCGAGCGTCATCCACGGGCCGAGCTGGCGCGCGGAATCTATGCGGACAGCATTCGTGCCTGCGTCGGTCCCTGCTGCCAATCGCCCCTCCGCCCTGGGAGCGGTGGGTCTCGCAGGTTAGAAGCTAATGCGCAACGCGCGGCTTAGCCGCGGATCGACTCGGCAATGCGCAGATGCTTGCGAAGCGTCGGGAGCTGCTCGCGGGCAAGGCGCGCAGTGTTGCGCTCTCCGGTGCGAGCCTGGGCTTCGAACTTGGCGATATCTTCGCGGTGATCGTGGACCATGTAGCGGCGCACTTCATAGTCGACGGCGCGCCCGTGCAGACGCTCGAGTTTCCGTCGTTCGGCGCGCGCTTCGGGCATGATCCCAGTTGGCGGGCGCACACCCATCTCGCGCGCGACAGCGACAACCTGGCCACGGGCCATGCTGTGATCGGCGACGAGTGTGTTCCCGAAACTCCGGACATGCCAACTGTAGCCGCGCGCCGCAATCAGCCGGCCGAGCGCGATCTCAGAATTGTCGCCCTTGATCGCGTCCGTGAGGAACATGCGCGGTGGAGCTGACAGTGCTGCGGACGACGTCAGGCACGCGGCGGCGAAGATAAGCTTACGGATCATCGGATTACTCCCTCGATTTTGATTGAGGAACGGGCCTCGGCGCCTGGAGGTTCCTACGGCAGCTTGACCCGTGCCTGCGCAGCGGCCAATCGGCCCGCATCATTCAAAGGGGCCGACGATGCGCGCATTCATCTTCCCGGGACAGGGAAGCCAGTCGGTTGGCATGGGCGCGGCGCTTGCCGACGCGAGCCGCGCTGCAAAGGACGTGTTCGACGAAGTCGACGAAGCGCTGGGACAGAACCTCTTCCGGCTGATGCGCGAAGGGCCGGACGAGGAGCTGAAGCTCACGGAAAATGCGCAGCCCGCGATCATGGCTCATTCGATTGCGGTGCTTCGGACGATGGGCGTTCGGATCGCTGATGTCGGGAGCTTTGTCGCGGGGCATAGTCTCGGCGAATATTCCGCCCTTTGCGCTGCAGGGTCGTTCGATCTTTCGACGACGGCGAAGCTGCTGAAGCTTCGCGGGCAGGCGATGCAGCAGGCGGTTCCGGTGGGGGAAGGAGCGATGGCGGCATTGCTTGGCGCCGATCTCGCGCTTGCACAGAAGATCGCCGACGCGGCAGCGCAGGGAGAAGTATGCACTGTCGCGAATGACAATGACCCTTCCCAGGTGGTCATCTCGGGGCAGAAGTCGGCAATCGACCGTGCGATTGCGATCGCCAAGGACATGGGCGCCAAGCGCGCGGTGCCGCTGCCGGTCTCCGCCCCGTTCCACTGCCCGCTGATGCAGCCGGCTGCCGAGGCGATGCGCGACGCCTTGAGCTATGTCGTCGTTGCGGCTCCCGCCGTGCCGGTCTTCGCCAACGTCACCGCACAACCCGAGACCAATCCCGACACGATCCGCAACCAGCTCGTCGAGCAGGTCACGGGCATGGTCCGCTGGCGCGAGACCGTCGCCAACATGTTCGATGCCGGCGTCCACGAGTTCGTGGAGATCGGGGGCAAGGTGCTCGGATCGATGGTCAAGCGGATCGTGCCGGACGCAACGGTCACAAGCATCGTCACGATCGAGGATGTCGAGGCTGCGGCAAAGGAGATCGCATGATGTTCGACTTGAGCGACATGACGGCCTTGGTCACTGGCGCTTCGGGCGGGCTCGGCAGCGCGATTGCGAGGGCGCTTGCGGGGCAGGGGGCGCGGCTCGCAGTATCGGGCAGCAATGTCGAGAAGCTCGAGCGCTTCCGCGAGGAGCTGGGCGGCGATCATGTCGCGATCGGATGCAACCTCTCGGACGGCGCAGCCGTCGACCAGCTCGTGCCCGCGGCGGTCGAGGCGTTGGGCGGCAAGCTCGACATCCTCGTCAACAATGCCGGCGTGACCCGCGACAACCTCCTGATGCGGATGAAGGATGAGGAATTCGAAGAGGTAATCCGCATCAATTTGGAGGCGGCGTTCCGGCTCATGCGTGCTGCGGCAAAGCCGATGATGCGCGCCCGCTTCGGCCGAATCATCTCGATCACGTCGGTCGTCGGAGTCACCGGCAATCCCGGACAGGCGAATTATGTTGCTTCGAAGGCCGCGCTGATCGGCATGACCAAGTCGGTCGCGCAGGAGCTCGCGAGCCGCGGAATCACCGTCAATGCGATCGCTCCGGGGTTCATGATGTCGGCGATGACCGACGCCCTAAATGAGCAACAGCGCGAAGGCATCCTGTCGCGGATCCCGCTGGGGGCGATGGGCTCCGGCGAGGATATCGGCGCCGCCTGCGTCTACCTTGCTTCCAGGGAAGCGGGCTACGTCACCGGCCAGACGCTGCACGTCAACGGCGGGATGGCTATGCCGTAGGGCGTTTGCGCCACACCCTTGTTGCCCAAGAACCGCCACCTATATCCCGAATGAATTCAACTGTTCGGCTGCCCAGCCGGGGGCCGGAGAGGGGCTGTAAGAAGAGGGATATAAAGACATGGCCAAGGTCATTGGAATCGACTTGGGCACGACCAACAGCTGCGTTGCCGTCATGGAAGGCGGCAAGCCGAAGGTCATCGAGAATTCAGAAGGCGCGCGCACCACGCCTTCCGTCGTCGCTTTCACCAAGGACGGCGAGCGCCTGATCGGCCAGCCGGCGAAGCGCCAGGCGGTCACCAACCCCGACAACACGATTTTCGCGGTGAAGCGCCTCATCGGCCGCCGCTACGACGATCCGATCACCAAGAAGGACACCGAGCTGGTGCCCTACAAGATCGTGAAGGGCCAGAATGGCGATGCCTGGGTCCAGGCCGGCGGCAAGGATTATTCGCCGTCGCAGATTTCGGCGTTCATCCTCCAGAAGATGAAGGAAACCGCCGAGGCCTATCTCGGCGAGACGGTCACCCAGGCGGTGATCACCGTGCCCGCGTACTTTAACGACGCGCAGCGTCAGGCGACCAAGGACGCCGGCCGCATCGCTGGCCTTGAAGTTCTGCGCATCATCAACGAGCCGACCTCGGCGGCGCTGGCCTACGGCATGGATAAGGAAAAGAAGAAAGGCCATACCGTTGCCGTGTATGACTTGGGCG
>JAICSX010000116.1 GCA_025936675.1 Sphingomonas sp. | reverse complement strand
CTCTTTAGATCGCTCGCCTGGTCATACCAAAGACCTAGGGCCGACAATTCATCAGCCGGGAAATGGACGAGATTCTGTGCTGATTGTTGTGCCTGGTACTCGCCAACGAGCAGCAGTCGGCCGGGACTGTCGGCGCCGATGACGGTCGACGGTGTCGATCCAGTGGCTGCGGAGGCGTCAATCCGCTGCTGGGCCACAGCAAGGTCCCGGTCGAGGCAAGGCGCGACCCGCAACCGATCGGCGAAATACGCTAGGTCAAAGGCCATCTCGCGGTGGATCCCCGCGCGAGCGGCGTATACCTGTTGGTTCCAGTGGATTCGCTCCGCCGCTTGCTCAAATGCCAGAGCAATAATCACGCCAAGGACGATGATCCCCACCTCGCCGACAAGAGCGCGCCAGCCGTGCAACGGTTTGGGAAGGTGGACGTGCATCAGCGGACTTCCTGAAGTGGCTTGCACAATTCCGTTGTCGGCGTCGCGATCGTCAGCTGAGTGGGATCGGCCTTGATCTTCAAGGCATCGAACCGCGTAAAGAAATAAGGGTAGTTTCTCTGTCGAAAGGCCACGAGGATGCGCGCCATAGCCACGTTGTCCCGAACTGCGCGGCGGTTCTCAGGCAGGTCGGCTGTCGACAGCAAGGCTTGCAGCTGACGCGCATTTTGACGCTCCTCCATCAGCTGGTCCCGCCAATTGTCCAAGGCCGAATAGAGGCTTGCGTAGGTCAACCGATCGTTGAGCGGCACTCGCTCCGTCACGGAACTCGTCTTGGCGAGATCCCAAGCGCTTGAATGCATGTTCCAGAGTTGAGGATTAAAGGCGTTGGACAATCGCGCGTCGGGTGGCGCCGTGGCAATCCAGCGCTCGATCAGGTCGAGCCGACGAAGTGTGCACCCGTCCTCTGCCTGCATTTCCTCCCATCGGGCGCGGTCATCCGCCAGCTCGCCATCCAGGGCGCTGCGAAGCTGGGCAAGCTGGTGCCGCGCGTGAATCGTCTCGGCGGTCTGTTCCGCCCCAAGCGCGATGAGCACGCCGAGCACGATAATGCCCACCTCGCCGGCGAACTCGCGCCAGCCGTGCAGCGGTTTGGGAAGATGGAAGTGCATGCGGCTGGCCCCCAGCGGTTACGTCACCGTAACAGAAGGGCCTAATGGCAGGAATGGGTCGAAAGCAGCCATTGGCGGGGACGCTGCGGGGCCGGTTGTCGCCCGGATAAGCGGTTCCTATCTTCCCTCACATGCCGTCAGTTCAGCTCTGCTCCGACGTCGTGCTCGGCGTCGCCATTCCTTCGCGCAATGCGCGGGGGCGGGTGGCGCGCCTTTCGAGCGTGGTCGATTCGATCCTTGCCAGCCATCAATATCCGCCCGTCATCGAGAAGCTGCTCGCCGAAGCGTTGACTCTGACGGCGCTGCTCGGCTCGCTTCTAAAGGAGCCGGAGGGGCAGCTGACTCTGCAGGCGCAGACCGAGGGCGGCGCGATCGACCTGCTGGTGTGCGATTATCTCGGCGGCGAGCTGCGGGGCTATGTGCGGCACGATGCGGAGAAGCTCGCCGACCTGCCGGAAACGCCCACGCTGCCGGAGCTGTTCGGCAAGGGCTATCTCGCGATCACGTTCGACCAGCCGGTTTCCGATGAGCGCTACCAGGGGATCGTCCCGCTCGAGGGCCGGAACCTCGGCGAAGCGGCGCAAAACTATTTCAGCCAGTCGGAGCAGATCCCCAGCCTGGTTCGGCTCGCTGCCGAAAAGCGCG
>JAICSX010000024.1 GCA_025936675.1 Sphingomonas sp. | reverse complement strand
GTCGCCTTCGAGGCCAAGAAGCCGCTCGAGATCGTCGAGGTCGACTTGGAAGGCCCGAAAGCTGGCGAGGTGCTCGTCGAGATCATGGCGACCGGCATTTGCCACACCGATGCCTACACGCTCGAGGGGTTCGACAGCGAGGGCATCTTCCCCAGCATCCTCGGCCACGAGGGAGCAGGGATCGTGCGCGAGGTGGGAGCAGGCGTCACCAGTGTAAAGCCGGGCGACCACGTGATCCCGCTGTACACGCCCGAATGCCGCCAGTGTAAGTCGTGCCTCTCGGGCAAGACGAACCTCTGCACGGCCATCCGCGCGACGCAGGGCAAGGGCCTGATGCCCGACGGCACCAGCCGCTTCTCGTACAAGGGCGAGACGATTTACCACTACATGGGGTGCTCAACCTTCTCGAACTTCACCGTGCTTCCGGAGATCGCAGTGGCGAAGATCCGCGAGGACGCTCCGTTCAAAACCAGCTGCTACATCGGCTGCGGCGTAACGACCGGCGTCGGCGCGGTCGTGAAGACCGCGAAGGTCGAGCCGGGCGCGAACGTTGTCGTGTTCGGCCTCGGCGGGATCGGGCTCAACGTGATCCAAGGAGCGAAGCTCGTCGGCGCGAACAAGATCGTCGGTGTCGACATCAACCCGGACCGCGAGGAATGGGGCCGTAAGTTCGGCATGACCAACTTCATCGATGGACGCGGCAAGGATAGGCAGTCGATCATTGACGAGGTGCTGAAGATTACCGACGGCGGGGCGGATTACACGTTCGACGCGACCGGCAGTACGGAAGTGATGCGCACCGCCCTCGAATGCTGCCATCGCGGGTGGGGAACGAGCATCATTATCGGCGTCGCCGAAGCAGGCAAGGAAATCGCCACCCGCCCGTTCCAGCTGGTCACCGGTCGGAACTGGCGGGGCACCGCATTCGGCGGAGCGAAGGGCCGCACCGACGTGCCCAAGATCGTCGACTGGTACATGGACGGGAAGATCGCGATCGACCCGATGATCACCCACACGCTTAAGCTCGAGGACATCAATAAGGGATTCGACCTGATGCATGCGGGCGAGAGCATCCGGTCCGTGGTCATCTACTAAGGGAGGCAACCAATGTTCAGCCACATCATGGTTGGGTCGAACGACATTGATCGGTCGAAGGGCTTCTATGACGCGTTATTCGGCAAGGAAGCGGCCAGGGACGACAAGGGCCGCCTGGCGTATCGCAACAAGGGCGCTGTGTTCATGGTCACCAAGCCGATCGACGGCAATCCAGCATGCTGCGCCAATGGCGGGACGGTCGGATTCAACTTCGATAGTCCCGAAGAGGTCGACGCTTGGCACAAGGCGGGAGTCGAAAATGGCGGAACGAGCATCGAGGATCCGCCCGGCTATCGTGAGGGCGGCTTCGGCAAGCTCTACCTCGCGTACCTACGCGACCCCGACGGCAACAAGCTTTGCGGACTTCATCGGCCGCCGCAGTGACGATCGAGGTCGTCTCCGAGAATAACTCGCACGGCGGGCGGCAGCTGGTCGTCAAGCATGCGTCATTCGCAACCGGTACGGAGATGACCTTCTCGATCTTCCTCCCGCCGCAGGCGGAGCAAGGCGGGAGGTTACCCATCCTCTGGTACCTGTCCGGCCTCACGTGCACGCACGCGAACGTGACCGAGAAAGGCGAGTATCGCGCCGCCTGTGCGGAACATGGCCTGATCTTTGTCGCGCCGGACACCAGCCCCCGCGGTGACGATGTCCCCGACGCGGAAGGCTATGATTTCGGCAAAGGGGCCGGTTTCTACGTCGATGCGACGCAGGAGCCCTGGGCAAAGAACTTCCGCATGTGGAGCTACGTCACGGAAGAGCTTCCGGCGCTGATCGCTGCCGAATTTCCGGTCGACACGAATCGGCAGGGGATCACCGGCCACTCGATGGGCGGACACGGTGCGCTCACCGTCGCGTTCAATTTCCCGGAACGCTTCCGTAGCGTGTCTGCATTCGCGCCGATCGTCGCGCCGAGCCAGGTGCCGTGGGGCCGGAAGGCGCTGACCGGCTACCTCGGCGACGACCCAGCCGCCTGGCGCAAGCATGACTCGGTTGCTCTGATCGAAGGCGGCGCCCGATTGAAGGAGCTGCTGGTTGAGGTTGGCACGGCGGACCCGTTCCTCGAACAGGAGCTTCGACCCGAGCTTCTAGAGCAAGCATGCGCTTCCGCTGGAATCCCGCTGACCCTTCGGCGGCAGGCTGGATATGACCACAGCTATTACTTCATTTCGACGTTCATGGTGCATCACATCCGCTGGCACGCGGAGAGACTGAGCTGAACGGCGGTTGGTATTGGCAGGCATTGTGCGTCGCCACGGCGCTTGCCTGCGGTCTGCTGATCGGCATCGAGCGCGGCTGGAAGCTCAAGGACCAGAAGCCCGGCACGCGCGTCGCGGGCGTCCGGACCTTCACCATCCTCGGTCTTGGAAGCGGCATCGGCGGGTTGATCGGCTCGGTCGACCATCCGTTGGTTGCGGCGGCGATCCCCATCGGGATGATCGCGATGCTGGTAATCGCTTATGCTCGAGCGCTCGAGAACCACCATGACGCAACGAGTGCAGTGGCGGCTGTTGCGACGGTCGCGATCGGCTTCCTCGCCGGCGATGGAAACCCGGGGCTGGCGATCGCATGCGCCGCGATCGGGGTCGCCCTGCTGGCGCTGAGGCAGGAGCTGCACGGCTTCATCGAGCGGCTCGATGCCGACGACGTGAAGGCGCTTGCGCGCTACGCGATCATCGCCGGCGCGATCCTGCCGTTCCTGCCCAACGGCCATTTCGGCCCGCTGGGAGCATGGAATCCGCAGCGATTGTGGCTGGTGGTCGTGCTCGTCACCGGCTTCTCCTTCCTCGGCTATGTTGCGAACCGAATCTTCGGCGAGCGGCACGGGACGATCGCCACGGCGCTAATCGGCGGCGCCTACAGCTCGACGGCCGTTACCCAGGCGCTTGCGACGCGGCTCGGACGCGAGCCGAAGGCTGGCGCGGAGCCGGCTGGAATCGCGCTTGCGACCGGCGTCATGTACCTTCGCGTCCCAATCCTCATCGCGGTGTTCGCAACGCGCGTTTTGCCGCCAATTCTCATTCTACTCGCGCCGGCCGTGATCATAGCCTGGGCGGCCGGCTTCTGGCTGTACCGCCAAGCGCCGAAGTCCGATGCTCCGACGCCGCCCGGCAATCCGATCGCCTTGCTCCCCGCGCTCGGCTTCCTCTTCTTTGTCGCGATTGCCGCGCTCGCGGCGAAATGGGCGGAGGGCCGCTTCGGCGAAAGCGGAATTGCGGTCCTGCTGCTGATCGTCGGAAGCATGGATGTCGACGTTGCGATCATCACCTTGGGCGGCCTTTCCACAGCCGCGATCGCGCCGCTACCCGCAGCGATGGCGATCAGCGGCACGATCATCGCAAACATGGCGGTGAAGATCGGGATCACATTGGTCTATGCGCGGGGGAAAGGAATTTCCGCTGCAATCGCAATGACTCTCAGCGTCCTTGCGCTCGGAGCGATGATAGCGCTCGCCTGGACGCGTTTATGAATACGTGTGCGTCGGAGCATTTTCGCCCTTTGCGCGCGCTCTAAGGGCAATATAGCGGCAGCATGGCAGAGCGGATCTCGACTTTGGTCTTGTTCGGCGCGACCGGCGACCTCGCGCGGCGCATGCTACTGCCGTCGCTCTACGGTCTTGATTCCGACGGGCTGCTGCCGAGCGACCTAAGAATCATCGGCACCGCGCGCACCGATCTCGACGATGCGGCGTTCCGCGAAAAGGCCGAGGAAGCGCTCAAGGAGCATCTGCCGTCGGACTTTTACAGCCAGGGCATTGCCGACCGGTTCTTGGCGCGGCTGCATTATGTGACGCTCGACATCACCCATCCCGATGCGTTCAAGAATCTTGCCGCCGCCATCGGCGATCCCTGCCACGGCGTCGGCATTTTCCTTTCGACGGCGCCATCATTGTTCAAGCCGACGATCGACGGCCTCGCGAGCGCGGGACTCGCCTGCCCGACAGTTCGCATGGCACTCGAAAAGCCGCTCGGGACCGATCTCGAATCCAGTCGCGAGATCAACGACGCGGTCGCGGCGCACTTCCCTGAGGAGCGCACGTTCCGGATCGACCATTATCTCGGCAAGGAGACGGTCCAGAATTTGATCGCGCTCCGGTTCGCGAACCTGATGTTCGAGCCGCTGTGGAACAGCGCGCACATCGACCATGTCCAGATCACCGTCGCCGAAACCGTCGGCCTCGAAGGCCGCGGCGACTATTATGAAGCATCGGGCGCGCTTCGCGACATGGTGCAGAACCACATGCTCCAGCTCCTCGCGCTGGTTGCGATGGAGCCGCCGGGCGACTTCAACTCGACCGCTGTGCGCGACGAGAAGGTAAAGGTGCTTCGAGCGCTTCGGCCGATCACGGCTTCTGATGCCGAGCAGACGACGGTCACCGGCCAGTACGTCCGAGGCGCGATCGATGGCGAGCCCGTCGCCGGCTACGACGAGGAGATCGGCCACGACAGCGACACAGAGACGTTCGTCGCACTGAAGGTGCACATCGACAATTGGCGATGGAAAGGCGTGCCGTTCTACCTCCGCACGGGAAAACGCATGCCCGAGCGCGACACGGAGATCTTCATCCAGTTCAAGGATGTGCCTTATTCGATCTTCGCGTCACGCGGCGCGACGGCGAAAGCGAACAAGCTGATCATCGGCCTCCAACCGGAGGAGAGCATCGAGCTTAGGCTTATGGCCAAGACTCCCGGCCTCGATCGCCAGGGCGTCCGCCTGCGCGAAGTCCCGCTCGATATCGGACTTGCCAACGCGTTCAGCGAACATCGCCGCCGTATCGCCTATGAGCGGCTGTTGCTCGACCTGATCGAGGGCGATCCGACTCTGTTCGTGCGCCGCGACGAGGTGGAGGCGCAATGGGCCTGGATCGACCGCATCCGTGCGGCCTGGGCCGACAAGGGCATCACGCCGCGACCTTATGCCGCCGGGACCTGGGGACCGTCTGCCGCAATTGCGCTCACCGAGCGAGACGGCATCAGCTGGCACGAGTAAAGCGCGCGAATGCTCCTCAATTCCACCATCGCCGCCGTCACCGACCGGATCATCGATCGCTCCAGGCCGACGCGCCGCCGCTACCTCGATCTGATGGCGGAGCAGAAGGAGCGTGGCATTCACCGCCCACGCCTCTCCTGCGGCAATTTCGCGCATGGATTCGCCGCGGCTGGCGAAGACAAGGAGGCGATCAGCAAACTCGCCGGTCCTAATGTCGCGATTGTAACCGCTTACAATGACATGCTCTCGGCGCATCAGCCCTACGGCCGCTACCCCGAGCAGATGAAGATTTTCGCGCGCGAGGTCGGCGGGACGGCGCAGGTGGCGGGCGGAGTCCCGGCGATGTGCGATGGCGTGACGCAGGGGCAGCCCGGAATGGACCTGTCGCTGTTCAGCCGGGACGTCATCGCGATGTCGACGGCGATCGCGCTCAGCCACGGTATGTTCGATGCCGCGGCGCTGCTCGGCATTTGCGACAAGATCGTGCCGGGACTGCTGATCGGCGCGCTCCGCTTCGGCCATTTGCCGATGCTTCTGGTGCCCGGCGGGCCAATGCCGTCGGGGCTTCCCAACAAGGAGAAGCAGCGGATCCGGCAGCTTTATGCCGAGGGCAAGGTCGGCAAGGACGAGCTGCTGAAGGCGGAAAGCCGCTCTTATCATTCCGCCGGCACCTGCACCTTCTACGGTACCGCCAATTCCAACCAGATGATGATGGAGCTGATGGGGCTTCACGTACCCAACGCCGCCTTCATCAATCCCGGGACCCCCCTGCGACAGGCGCTGACTCGCGCCGCTGTCCATCGGCTCGTCGAGCTCGCGCGGGTTGGCGAGCGGCCGCTCGGCGAAGTCGTCAGTGAGAAAGCGATCGTGAACGCCATGGTCGGATTGCTCGCCACTGGCGGCTCCACCAACCACTTCATCCATCTCCCGGCGATCGCGCGGGCTGCGGGGATCATTATCGACTGGAAGGATTTCGCCGACCTGTCGTCGGCGGTGCCGCTGATCGCGCGGGTCTATCCCAATGGTGCGAAGGACGTGAACGACTTCCAGGACGCGGGCGGGATGGCCTTCGTCACCTACACGCTCTCGAACGAGGGCTTGATCCACACGGATCAGCTTACCTCGGGCGCAGACTCAATGGATGCGTGGGTCGGCAACCCGGAGCTCCATGGCGACGAGGTCATCTGGAAGAGCACCGAGGAAAGTGCCGACATCGACATGCTGCGTCCTGCATCCGACCCGTTCCAGGCCGACGGTGGGCTTCGGCTTGTTGAGGGGAATATCGGCCGCGCGGTGTTCAAGACCAGCGCGGTCGACGAGGAGCGCTGGACGATCGAGGCGCCGGCGCGCTGCTTTGCCGAACAGAACGAAGTGCTCGAGGCATTCAAGGCGGGCGAGCTCGACCGCGACTGCGCGGTCATCGTCCGTTTCCAGGGCCCGCGCGCCAACGGTATGCCCGAACTGCACAAGCTGGTGCCGACACTGGGGGTGCTTCAGGACCGCGGGTTCAAGGTCGCGCTGATCACCGACGGCCGAATGTCGGGCGCCAGCGGCAAGGTCCCGGCGGCGATCCATGTCTCGCCCGAGGCGCTGCCCGACGGTCCACTCGCGCGGGTGCGCGATGGCGATCCAATCCGCCTCGATGCCCGCAGCGGCACACTCGAAGCGGTGGGCGTCGACCTCGCCTCGCGGCCGCCGGCCAACTCGCCGCCGCCTGCCGTCGGAACCGGCCGCGAGCTGTTCGCGATGATGCGGCTAAATGCGAGTGAAGCCGAAGCCGGCGCTTCGGCCATGATCGCCGCCATGGAAGCGGAGCAAGCGTGAGGAAGGTCGCTGTCGCCGACGTCGGCGGGACCCACGCCCGCTTCGCGCTCGCCGAGATCGACGGTGGCCGCGTCGTATCCCTCGGCGAACCGATCACGCTCAAGACGGCCGAGCATGGCAGCTTCCAGCTTGCCTGGCAGGAGTTCGGCCGCCGCGCTGGCATCGAACTTCCCAATGAGCTCGCCATCGCTTTCGCCGGCCCGATCGGCGGCGAGGTGCTGAAGCTCACGAACAATCCTTGGGTCATCCGGCCCGCGCTGATCAAGGAGCGGCTCGGCGTCGACCGCTACACGATCGTCAATGATTTCGGTGCGGTCGCCTATGCGGTGGCGACACTTGGCGACGAGCATTTCCGGCATTTGTGCGGCCCCCAGCGGCCGCTGCCGAACAAAGGTGTGATATCCGTCATCGGACCTGGCACCGGCCTCGGTGTAGCGGCGCTCCTGCGCAAATCCGATCATTACGAGGTGATCGAGACCGAGGGCGGGCATATCGACTTCGCACCGCTCGACAGCCTCGAGGACAAGATCCTTGCCCAATTGCGTCGCAATTTCCGGCGTGTTTCGGTCGAGCGCGTGGTTGCCGGTCAGGGGCTGCCCAACCTCTATGAAGCGCTCGCAGCGATCGAGAATCTCGACGTCAGCTTTCACGATGAGAAAGCGTTGTGGGCGGCGGCGCTCAACGGAAGCGATAGCCTCGCGACCGCCGCGCTTGACCGCCTCTGCCTCAGCCTCGGAGCTGTCGCCGGCGACCTTGCGCTGGCGCAGGGCGCGCATGCCGTGGTGATTGCCGGCGGCGTTGGATTGAGGCTTGCGGATTACCTGCCGCAGTCGGGCTTCCGCGACCGCTTCATCGCCAAGGGGCGGTTCGAGCGGCGCATGGACGAGATGCCGGTCAAGCTCATCACTTACCCGCAGCCCGGCCTCTACGGCGCTGCGGCGGCCTTTGCGAAGGAACACGGATGACCATCGATCAGATCATGCGCACGGCGCCGGTGATCCCTGTCCTGGTCTTTCAGGAAGAGATGGATTGGGTCGCGCTCGCCGAGACGTTCGTGGCCGCTGGGTTGCCGGTGCTCGAAGTCACGCTTCGGACGGGACATGGCCTCAACGCCATCCGCGCGATAGCGAACGTGCCGGGCGCGATAGTCGGCGCCGGCACGGTTCTTAACGAAGCGCAGCTCTCACAGGCGATTGATGCTGGGAGCCGGTTCATCGTCTCGCCGGGGCTGACCGAGGGGCTCGCGCGCGCCGCGCTCGGGGCGAAAATCCCGTTCCTGCCCGGCGTCGCGACGGCGTCGGAAATCATGCGCGGCCTCGAACTTGGGCTCGACCGGTTCAAGTTCTTCCCCGCCGAAGCGTCTGGCGGAATTCCGGCCATAAAGGCCATCGCCGGTCCCTTCGACAATGTCCGCTTCTGCCCGACCGGCGGAATCCGCACGGACACCGCGGCCGACTGGCTCGCGCTCGACAATGTGCTGTGCGTCGGCGGGAGCTGGTTCGTGAAGCCGGGCGAAAGCCTCGACCAGATCGGCGAGCGCGCCCGCGGCGCCGCTGCTCTAGCGCGAACCTAGCGGCGGAAGCAGGAACTGCAGCGGCACCATAACCCGCGACGCCCAACTGATCTCATTATGTTTTTCGCCGGGGTAACTCAGGCTCAACGTGTTGATCCACTGCTGATAGCCGCGGCGCAGAACCACGCGATCGACCCTGTCCTGATAGCGTGCGTACATCGCATCCAGAGTCTCGCTGCCATGGTCGAAATAGAGCTTGTGCGTCGCGGGATCGGGCAGCGCCGGCGTCAGATAGCGCTCGAAGGCTGAAGAAACCGCCTCATATTGCTCCTCGCTGATCGGATTGTTGTCAGGCGTGATGACCAGCGGCCAGTGAGTCGACATCATGCCCGCCGCGCCGAAGATCTGCGGATATTCGTCGATTGCATAGAGGGAGATCAGTGAGCCCATGGACGAACCCATGATCGCAGTGTCGGCGCGGTCGGTCTTCACGTTGAAGCGCGCGTCGATCATCGGCCGCAACTCTCGCACGATGAACTTGAGGTACCCGTCCGAGAGCGGGTCGCCGCCGTAGAGCGCGCGGATCTTCTCGCGATAGCTCGGCGGAAGGCCGTCGAAGGCCTTCGAGGGCACATATTCCTGCAGCCGCTTGGGCGTGTTCCAGATGCCGACGACGATGGTCCGGCGGACCTTCTTCTCCTGGATCAGCCGGTCGAGAGTCTCGTCGATCTGCCACTCCATGCCGTAGCCGGCGGTCTCCTTGTCGAAGAGGTTCTGGCCGTCGTGCATGTAGAGCACGGCATATTTCGGCCCGTTGGCTTTGTAGCCGGTCGGAAGCCACACGACGACGCGGCGCGGGTCGGTATATTTCGACTTGAGGACGCCGAGATCCACGATTGTGCCAGCGCTCACATGCACGGGCCCATTGGCGTCGCCGGCAAAGGAGGGAGCAGCAGCGAAGAGCAACAAGAACGCAAAAATCATCCGGCGGATCATGCCGTCTCCTCCAATCGTCCGAGCGCCTCGGCGTGCATCGGGAAATTCATCGCGCAGCCGCCGACGAAGCGATCGACGTCGGCCATGTCGAACTGAACGATGTCGGGGCCTGGCGGCTTGAGCATGTCGGCGGATGGAAAATTGCCGTAGCCTGCGAGCATGCAGTGCCACGACAGTGGCAAATAGAATTTGCCGATGTCCTGCCGCTTCACTTCTTCCTCGAGGTCCTGTCCCCTGAACCAGGCGGTGATCACGCCCTTGAGGCTGTCCGACAACGCATCGTTCTTCGTGGCGTCGCGCCAGTACTCCGTGTCGCTGCGGAGCGCGGTTCGATAGTGGCAAACGAGATAATCGCGGATCCCTTCGTAGCGGCGCGCAATCGCCGCATTGAAGTCATTGCGGCGGTCTTCCTCCCACGCGTCGAGGAACGATTCGACGGTGTTGATGACGATATGCAGCGCGGTTGCTTCGAGTGGCTCGAGGAAGCCCTGCGCCAGCCCGACCGCGAGGCAGTTCTTGACCCAGCTTCGCTCGATCCGGCCGCATTTCATTTGCAGGTGGCGGACGTCGGCGTTGCCGGCGAGCCCGAGATGTTCCCGTAGCTCCGCTTCGGCATCGTCAGGATCGATGTAGCGCGACGAATAGACGTAACCGTTGCCGACGCGATTGGTCAGCGGGATGTTCCAGATCCACCCGGCCGATTTCGCGATGGACCGCGTGCATGCCTGCACGCCGCCTTTCGGGTGCTCCGTCGCCGCGACGACCGCGCGATCGTTGAACAGATTCTCGCCGAACGGCCGGTGCGGCTCCTTCAGCGCGCCTTCGACGATCGCCGCTCGAAAGCCGCTCGCATCGACGAAGAACTCTGCTTCGAAGCGTCGCCCGTCCTCTGCAACGAGCGCCTTCACATCGCCTTGCTCGTTAAGCTCGACCGATGCGATCTTCGCGTCCACGTGCTCGATGCCGCGGGAGGTTCCGAAATCGCGAAGGAAGGCGCCGATCAAATGCGCGTCGAAATGGTAGCCGTAACTGACCAGGAACGGGAAGTTCGGCGGCGCTACCGGCGCGCGGCCCTCGCGAGCGATGCGCGTCTGGATGAAGAAGGGATCGGGATGGGCGGGAACGTCGCGCCCGGTGCGTCGCGCGCGCGTCGAGTAAAAGAACTGACCCTGGGTGAATCCGTCGACGTCAGTCGGGAACGGGTGGAAGTAGCGCTCGTACCCGGGCCTGTCCGACCAGCCGGCGAATTCGATCCCCGCTTTGTACGTTGCGTTGCACCGCGGCATCCACTCGCTTTCCGCGATCCCGAGCGTGTCGAAGAAGGCCATGAGCTGGGGCGTCGATCCTTCCCCGACGCCGATGATTCCGATCGCGCTCGATTCGATAAGGGAAATCTCGGTCCCATGCTCGCTCCAGCGGCGGTGCAGCAGGTTTGCGGTCATCCAGCCGGCCGTCCCGCCGCCGAGAATGATGACCGAACGCGGCGGTGCGCTCATTGCGCAGTGGCGACGATGATTTTGGCCGCGCGGGGCTGATCAGGAATCGTCATCCGAGTCTCATGCGCACCATGGACGACGACCGTGATTTGTTTCCACCACGGCCGCCACGAACCCTCCCTCGCGTTGAACCAGACAGCGACGCCGGTCGGAACGGCCGCGCATTCTATGGTTTGCCGCAAGTTGGGTCCGTTCACGGTCGTGCCATCGTCGAAGTAGAGGGTGCCGCCGCACTTGGGTCCCGGATAGACGTCGAGCTCGAGCGGGCCGTCCGGCTTTTCCATCGTGCTTCGTACCAAGGGCTGGCGCGGCAGGATCGTGCCGGCGCGAACGAATACAGGCAGCAGGTCGAGCCTTGGCGTCTCGGTCAGCTTCGCCGCGGTGACTGGCCGCCCGGTCCAATAATCGTACCAACCGCCCATCGGCAGGCAGATGTCGAACTTCTCGGGCGATTCGGGCTTCGGCGGTCCGGCGATCAGCAGCGACCGCCCCAGCGTGAAGCTCATCGACTGGTCGCAACCGCCGTCGAGCGCATCCGGATAATCGTAGAAGACCGGCCGCATCAGCGGATCACCCGTGCGCGCATTCTCATCCGCGAGCGCATAGACGTAAGGCAGCAGCCGGTATCGTTCCTCGACATAATGCTTGCGGATGGCGAGCTGCTCGGGGCCGTCGACCCACGGCTCGGCGCGGGGCGAATCCTTGGTCGAATGGTCGCGGAAGATCGGCGTGAACGCAGCGACCTCGAACCAGCGCGTCATCAGCTCGGGGCTTGGGCCGCCGGTAAACCCGCCTACGTCGCAGCCACTGTAGGAGAAGCCCGACAGACCGAGGTTCATCAGCTGGTCCACACACAGACGTAAGTGATCCCAGGTCGAGCTGTTGTCGCCCGTCCACGTCACCGCATAGCGCTGTCCGCCCGCGAACGACGCGCGAGTCATCACGAACGGCCGCTGGTTGGGGCGCCAGCGCTTCATCCCCTCGAAGGTCCCGCGCGTATTCTCCATGCCATAGACGTTGTGGATCTCGGCGTGGCTGGCGTTTCGCGGCGCAAAATCGTCACTCTCGATGCGATGGATGTTGTCGAGCGGCATGGTCTTGGTAGGCGTATCGAACACCGCCGGTTCGTTCATATCGTTCCAGAAGCCGGCGAAGCCGTCGTCGATGAAGTCCTTGTAAAGGCTGCCCCACCAGACGCGGGTGAACGCCCGCGTGAAGTCAGGGAACACCGAAGGTCCCGGCCAGACTGGAGCGACATAGAGCTTGCCGTTGGCGTCATGCACGAAATCGTTGCCGGCGATACCGCTGTCGAAGGGCGCGTAACCCTGCTTCGGTAAATAAGCGACGTGGAGGTCGGTGATCGGCACGAGCCTGATGCCGTCGCTCCCCATGTCTGCGACGAGCTTGCGCATGTCGGGGAAGGTCGCCTTGTTCACCGTGAACGGTCGGTTGTGATCCTGGTAGTCGATATCGAGCCAGATAACGTCAATCGGGAAATGCTCTTGCCGGAACCGGCCGGCGAGGGTGCGCACCTCGGCATCGCTCATGTAGCTCCAGCGCGATTGCTGGTAGCCCAGCGACCACAAGGGCGCGAGCGGCGCCTTGCCGGTGAGGTCGGTGTAGCGCCGAACCACGTCCCGCATCGTCGGTCCGGCGATCACATAATAATCGATCGGTCCGTCGACGGCGCTGATCTCGATCGCGTCCGCATCCTTGTGCCCGAAGTCGAACGTGCTGCGCCACGTATTGTCGAGGAACAGGCCGTAAGCGCCGCCGGGCGCGCCGAGCGCAATGTAGAAGGGAATCGACTTGTAGATCGGGTCGGTCGACGGCGTGTAGCCGAACGTGTCCGAATTCCAGTTGGTGAACGTATAGCCGCGGCGGTCGAGCACGCCGGTCTTGTCGCCCATGCCGAAGATGTGCTCGCCGATCGGGAGCGCCTTCCGCAGCGTGAAGCGCCTTCCTTCGAACCGCACTGCGTCCGAAAGATCGCTGACGATGGTCTTGCCGGCGGAATCCGTAACCATCAGCTGCAGCGTCGAGGGATTGATGTGGACGGCGACGGCGCTCGTTCGAAAACCATCCGGCGTTGGCGTGACGGCAACACGTTGATGCCGGACGTCGGCGGGAACCGCCCAGCTCGCGTCCTCGCCGAACTTGCCACCGCGCGCGATCCTGACCCTGAGGATCGAATCGGTGATTGCTGTGATCCCTACTCGCGCGGTGCCGCTGTTCGCTTCTACTCCAGTTGCCAAATGCGTGATCGGCTTGGCGCCCGCTGATTGGCCAACGAACGCCGCGACAAGAACAAGCGCGGCAAACACCGAACGAAGCGTCATCCGATCTCCTCGACCAGCGACGCATAGGGTCCCAGCTTCCCGCCGTCGATCTCGCCCGCCTGAATCAGCGTTCGACCACCGGTGGTGAAAGGCACTGATGCATTCGAAAGGTTGAAAACGCAGCGCAGACGCTGCTTATTGATCGTGCGCTCCAACACGAGCAGCGCCTCGCCGGCTTCGACGATGTCGATCGACCCGTGTCGAAGTGCCGCATGCCGCCGGCGCAGCTCGAGGCACTGGCGCGTGAAAGCGAGCGTCGAGCGACGATCCTCCTGCTGACTATCGACGGCGAGATGGCCATGACTGTCGCCGAGCGGAAGCCAGGGTTCGCCGGTCGAAAAGCCGAGGTTGGTTGCCGACGCGCTCCACGGCATTGGCGTCCGTGCACCGTCGCGGCTGAGCGTCAGCGGCCAATTGGAGATGGCTTCCGGGTCCTGCAGCCGGTCGAATGGCACGTCGACCTGCGGAAGCCCCAGCTCCTCGCCCTGGTAGATGATGATCGAGCCGCGCAGCGCTGTGAGAAGCAGGATCTTGGTTCGAACAAAGGTCTCGTGGTCGCCGTCACGCGCCCAGCGCGACAGCGCCCTTGACGCGTCATGATTTTCGAATGCCCAGGTCGGCCAGCCGGCTTGTTCCGGCCATTCCGAGGCGACCCGTGCGACGAGGCTTGGAGTGAGATGCTCGGCGTAGAGGAAATCGAACCCGTAGGCACTGTTGAGGCGCGTCGTGCCGGCGGTGAACGCCTGCATTTCGCCGAGCGCGTCGTCGCCGCCCACTTCGGCCAAGGTGAAGCGATCGCCATAGCTGTCCGTCACTTGGCGCAGCCGCTCGAGGAAGTTCACGATGTCCGGGTGCGACTGGTTGTGAAGATGCTGCTGGAAATCGAACGGTCGCGTGCGCCTCCCGCCATCAGTGGCCGGGGGATTATCGCGAAGGGCCGGATCGTGCATCGCGAAGTTGATCGCATCGATCCGGAATCCGTCTACTCCGCGATCGAGCCAGAATCGTGCGACGTCCAGAAGTGCGTCCTGAACCGCCGCATTGTGGACGTTCAAATCGGGCTGCTCGGACAGGAAGTTGTGCAGGTAATATTGCGCTCGCCGAGCGTCCCAGGTCCATGCCGGGCCACCGAACACCGACTGCCAATTGTTGGGCGGCGAGCCGTCGGCTTTGGCATCGGCCCACACGTACCAGTCGGCTTTGGGATTCTTCCGGCTCGAACGACTTTCCGTGAACCAGGCATGCTGGCTGGAGCTGTGCGAATAAACCTGGTCGATGATGACCTTCAGGCCAAGCTCGTGCGCCCTGGCGGTCAGCGCGCCGAAATCTGCAAGCGTGCCGAACACCGGATCAACCGCGCAATAATCGGCGACATCATAGCCGAAGTCGCGCATCGGCGAGGTGAAGAAGGGCGAGAGCCAGACCGCGTCAACGCCAAGCGACGCGACATAATCGAGATGCTGCGTCACTCCCGGAAGGTCGCCGACCCCGTCGCCATCCGTATCGGCAAAGCTGCGCGGATAGATCTGGTAGATCGCCGCACCTTTCCACCACGGCACGCCTGTGGCGGCGCTTGCGGCCTTGTCGGTCTCAGCGAGCATCGCACACCGCAAAACCAAGCGGCGGAAGGTCCACCGCCACGCTTCCCGGAGCCGACGCTGTAGCGGGGCAATTGCCGATAAGCGCGTCGAAGCGGGTCGATCGCACGTCGACACGGACATTCTGCTTCAGCGGCGCCGTCGAGGTGTTGAACAGCAGCAGCATCTCGCGTTTGGTATCGGGATCGAAGCGCGACAGTGCGAACAACCCCGGCTTGTCCTCAGCATAGCGGACCACCTGAAGCCCCCGCGTCAGCGCGCGATGGCTGGTGCGGATGTGCGCTAGCTCGGCAATTTCGCGGTAGAGCGGATGCTGCTGATCGAAGTTCGATTGCGCGGTTGTCGCCGTCGTTCCGATCAGCTTCTCTTGATTGTAGCTCGCAACCTGCGACGGGAACATGTCTTGCCGCGAATCCTGGTCGCCGCCCTTACCGACGAAGCCCTGCTCGTCGCCGTAATAGATCGTCGGAACGCCCCGCAGGGTCAGCAGCATGGCATTGGCCAGCATGTCGCGCTTCAGCACTTCGTCGTCGCTGGCATTCGGCCGCTCGCGGCGGATCGCCCAGGCAATATGTCCAGGGGAGTCGTGATTGCTGACGAATGTCGGGAGTTGGAGCGCTGCAGAAGGACCGCCTTCGTATAGAGCGTCGGCGCGGAACAGCTTCGCCAGCTCGTCCGTCGGCCCATCCTTCGCAACGACGTCGCGGACCGTCCATAGGAATGCGAAATCGAGGACGCTCGGCAATTTGTCGACGCGCGTGTTCTCTGCGGTATGGGCGACGTCCGCATCGTCCATCGCAACCTCGCCGAAGATGTGGAAATTCGGGATGCCCTTGCGCTTGGCACAAGTGAGCATCGCCGGAACGAACTTCTGCCAGAATTCGGGATTGACGTGCTGGGCGGTGTCGATGCGGAAACCATCGACGCCGAAATTGTCGATCCATCCACAGAAGATGTCGATCATTCCACTGACGACGCGCGGGTTTTCGGTGAACACGTCGTCGAGGCCAACGAAGTCGCCCATCGTGCTGGATTCGTCGCGGAAGGTGCTGTCGCCGCGGTTGTGGTAATAGATCGGGTTGTTGAGCCAGGCCGGCCGCTTGATGTCCTTCTCTGATGGCGCGACGCGGACGGTGTAAGCGTAGTTCGGGTCGGTGAGCTTAGCGAAATTTGCCCTGCTCTCGTCCTGCTCGCCCGCGAACCCTGGGTTGATCGGCTTGCCGCCGACACCGCTGCGACGCTGGTAAGGGTAATCGGCGATGCTTCGGTACGGACACCGCTCCTTGCCCACGCACTCCTCGAAATAGATGACGTCGGCGGTATGGTTGACGACGATGTCCATGTAGAACTTCATGCCGCGCGCATGGACGGCGTCGACGAGCGTCTTGAAGTCGGCGTTGGTCCCGAAATGCGGATCGACCTCCGTGAAATCGGTGATCCAGTAACCGTGGTAGCCCGCGCTTTCGTGACCTGCTGGCCCCTGCACGGGCTTGTTCTTGAAGATGGGAGCAACCCAGACGGCGGTGGCGCCGAGCCCCTGGATATAATCGAGGCGGTTGATCATCCCCTTGATGTCGCCGCCGTGATAGAAGCCCTTGGCCGTAGGGTCGAAACCGGTCTTCAGGCGGTCGCCGGTCAGCCCTCCACGATCATTGGACGGGTCGCCGTTCTCGAACCGGTCGGGCAGCAGGAAGTAGATCACCTCGTCCTGCGGAAGGCGTGCGCGATAATCAGGTGGGGCGGCCATCACCTTGGCTCCGCAGGTGAGCGCTAACAAGGCGCTTGAAAGCGCCGTAGCGAGGAAGCGGACGTGGTTGTTCATTGACGCTCCTTGACCCGTTCGGCGACCATTGAGGCGACGAACTCACGGTGGCTCGGCAGGATCTCGGCCCGCAGGCGGTAGCTCTTCGCAAGGCTGTCGAGAAAAGGACCGATATCCTCGCCCGGCACGTTGTCGGCGAGCGGCGACCAGCTATTCGGCATGATCCCCTGTCCGATCATCACCTGACCCCAGCTGTCGTCGAGGAACAGCTCTTCCTCTTCGCGGATGACCAGCCCTGCCTCGCTGAACAGATCAATCTTCTCGCGGAGCGTGTCGGGCAGCTCCATGTTGCGGCAATAGTCCCAGAACGGACCTTCGCGTTCGTTCGCGTAATAATGAAGGGTGATGAAGTCCCGCACGCGTGCCCATTCGATATCGGACAGCCGGTTGAAATAATCCCGCGCGGACGCGCTCTGCGTAACATCGCCCGGCAGCAGGTTCAGCAAACGTCCAAGCGCCGATTGGACGAGATGGATGCTCGTCGATTCGAGTGGCTCCATGAAGCCGGCGGAGAGCCCGAGCGCGACGCAATTGTGCGACCAGAAGAGCTCCCGACGACCGCTCGTAAACTTGATCGGGCGTGGATCGGCGAGCGCAGGGGCGTCGAGGGTGTCGAGCAGGATCGCAGCTGCTTCATCGTCCGAAACGAACTTGCTGCAATAAACGTGACCGTTGCCGGTGCGGTACTGAAGCGGGATTCGCCACTGCCATCCAGCCTTGCGCGACATGGCTTGCGTGTAGGGCCGGAACGCGTCGCTGGATTCGCAAGCCACCGCCAGCGCGGAATCGCACGGGAGCCAATTGCTCCAATCTAGGTAACCCACGCCAAGAGTCTTGCCGAGAATGACGCTTCGGAAGCCGGTGCAGTCAATGAAGAAATTGCCCGCGATCCGCCGCTCGCCGTTCAGGACGAGCGCGGCAATATCGCCGCTTTGGTCGTCTTGCTCGACATCGACGATCATGCCCTCGACGCGCTGGACGCCGCGCTCCTCGGCGTAACCGCGGAGCATTTTCGCGAAGAGGGAAGCGTCGAAATGAAAGGCCCAGACGAGTTCGGGGACGGTATTGGAGGCCGCCTTGTTTGACATTCGGCCAAGCCGGGCTGCAGCGATATTGAGACCGTAATCGCCAAAGTCGCCGGCTACGCCTAGGGCACGGCCGCGAAGCCACAGCTGGCGGAACGGAATCAGTCCGACACCGCGGCCAGTCACTCCGAAGCTGTGGATGTAGGAGCTGCCCTCGCCCATCCAGCCGCTGAACTCGATCCCGAGCTTGAACGTGGCGTTGGTCGCGCGGACGAAGTCGGCCTGGTCGAGGCCGAGGCCGATGATGAGATTGTGGATCTGCGGGATGGTCGCTTCGCCGACGCCGACCGTGCCGATGTCGTCGGATTCGACGAGCGTGATCGATGCGCGGTTGCCGAGGAAGCGGGCGAAGGTCGCCGCTGCAATCCATCCAGCCGACCCGCCACCGGCAATCACGATCTCAAGGGGCGAGGACTGGCTCATGGAAAGAACGGACGGGTAAGGCAGCCCCGGCGGCGGGGCAACGCCGCCGCCGGGAGCCGATCAGATTAAAGGCCGCGCTCTGGCGCCGGTGCGGGCGGCGGAGGCGGCGGCGGCGGAGCTGGGCAGGTCGCCGTCGCCAAGATCACCGAACCGTCGGCACAGGTCTGCGTCGCGGGAGGCGGCGGTGCAGGCGGAGGCGGCGGTGGTGCGGGCGGCGGTGGCGGAGCGGCGCGCTGACCAAACTTGTAGGTCGCTCCGATCAAGAAGCGCCGACCGTAGGTCTGATACTTGAGCCACGTGTCGGGCTGGTCTTGCGTACCAATCGTTGCCTGACGCTCGTTCGTCAGGTTCTGCCCCTGGAGGAACAGAGACAGGCCAGCGAGAGTCGACGTGTTCGGGAAGTCGTAGCCGATCTGCGCGTCGAAGATCGTCTCGCCCAGCACGTACTGGCGATCCAGGCCCCCGCTGAACAGCACGAAGTCGCCCTGGAAAGAGGAGCGATAGCGCATGCTGCCGCGGATGTTGAAACCGTTCTTTTCGTAGAAGGCCGTCAGGTTTGCGACCCACTTGGAATAGCCCGGAATCGTGGTGACTTCGCCTTTATAATTGTGGATCCGAGTCTTGGTGTAACCGACGCCTCCCGTGATGCCGAACCCGTCAAGTGCGGGCGAGAAGATATCGAACGGCAGCGTACCGGCGAGCTCGGCACCATAAATGTATCCGCCATGAGTGTTCACCGGTCCGCTAAATATTCCGATGGGAGTTGGCGGCACGATGCCCGGCGGGACTGGGAAGCCCGAATAATCAAATTGCAGATCATTCGCGCTTGGATCGATGTACGTATCGATATGCTTATAGAAGGTTTGCAGGGCGACGTAGCCCTTGGACCCGAAATACTTCTCCAGGTTCAGATCGACGGCTTTCGCTTGGTAAGGCCGAAGGAGCGGATTGCCGCCGCCCCCTTTGTAGACGCCGAACTGCGGATCAAAGCCGAAGTTGACCACATTGTTCAGGTCCGTGAGCCGCGCCCGCATAAATTCCTTGGATACGGCGAACCGAACAACCCAGCCGCTATTCCAGCGGAAATTGAGGTTTAGGCTCGGCAACCACATCCAATATTTGTCGTCGACAGGCGGATGCGTCACGCCAGTGGAGCGTACGTCGGTGTGAACGCCCTGTATGCCGATATTGCCGGTCAAAGTGATGTCGCCGAGCTGCGCGTCGAGCGGAGCCATGATGTACGGCGTCCACACCTTCTCCGTTACATGATAGCCGGCGTTGATGCCGTAGGCGTTCGGGACGAAATTCAGAACTCCGTTCGGAACCAGGGCGCGCGGGTCCCATGACAGTATCGGACCGAAGCCTCGGTCGAGAGTGAATGTTGGCTGCAGCACGCTTGACGGGATGGCCGCGAACTGTGCCCCACCCGGCGGCACGAGCGTGGCCTCGTCCTGCGTCAGCACCTTGTCGTGATCGGTGTAATCGAAGCCGACCTTGATCGACTTGATGAAGCTTCCAACATCACGCTCGATCTCTGCACGAGCCTCCTTGAGGTCGTCCTTGCTTTTGCGGAGCTTGTCATAGCCCGCCTGATTGACGGCGCCGCTCCAGCCTTGAACGTCCGTGAGGACGAGCGCCGAACTTGCGCCGTTGTAATTGCTGACAAATTGCGGTCCCCTGTCCGTCACATTGTAGGTGAGCGTCGCCGTGCAGCAGGGCAGGGCATGACCGAGCCCCGCCGTCGTCTCGATATGATGCTCGTCGCGGTTCGTCCGGGACCAGCTGAGGTCCGCCATTGCTCGCCAGCCATTATGGCTGTCCCACAAGGTATTCCACCCGAGAGCATATTGATTCGCGTGGTGATCCGTCGCGTAATTCTCGATCACCGGGATGTCGGAGATGGTCGCCGAGGTCACCGCACCGCCAGAGGCCGTCACGTTCGTGATCGGGCCGTTGAACGGCATCTCGAAGCCCTTTTGATCGACGTCGTCGACAAAATGCGAATATAAGCCGTCCAGGCTCATCGTCAGATTGTCGCTAAGACGTCCCTGGACCGTGGCCGTCCCGCCGAAACGCTTCAGGCGGTCGGCTTCATACCATGTCTTGACGCCGCTCATGCCGACCGCGCCGCCCGGGTAGGTTTTATAGCCCCAGGCGTTCCAGTCCTTCGTGGAATATGGCTCGTTGGTGTAAGCAGCCGAAAGCGCGATCCCGAAGGTGTCGTGCGCGAACTGGTCAACGTAGGTGCCGAATACGCGGCCGCCCCAATCCTTCGAATTGGGCAGCAACTTCTGATCTAGGTAAGTCCCGCGGACACCAACGGCCATTACGCGATGCCCGTAATCGAGCGGCCGGATCGTTCGCATGTCGATGCTTCCGACGAGGCCGCCGGCGGTATGATCCGCTTCGGCCGTCTTGTAGATGTCGACCCCGGCGAGAATTTCCGATGGATATTGGTCGAACTCGACTGCACGGCTGTCGTTCGTCGTCGTCTGCTGCCGGCCATTGAGAGTCGTGGTCGAGAAATCCGGACCGAAGCCGCGGATCGAGATAATCGTCGCGCGGCCATTGTTCCGCTGGGCTGCGAGGCCTGGGAGCCGCGCGATCGATTCCGCGATGCTGTTGTCGGGAAGCTTGCCAATATCTTCGGCATTGACCGATTCCACGACGGTTTCGGCATTCTTCTTCTTCGCGGTGGAACTGCGCAGCGCGGCGCGGAAACCCGTGATGACGATCTGCGAATTGTTGGATTGATCCGTAGTCTGCGGATTTGCTGCAGTATCGCTTGGCGGAGGGGTGGCCGGCTGAGCGGCCGCTGCGGTTGCCGTCCCGGCCACTGCGACATTGGCGGCTTGCATATCCTGGGCGAAGGCCGGGCTCGCGCAAAGCGTTGCAGCAATGGCAATCGGGCTCGCCGCCGCCACGAGAAGCGAACGCGAAGAAGTGCTCGTCATCAAATATTCCCCCTTTGAGGCCGCCGCCGCCGTGGCGCCGGACGCAAAAATGCAGAAGGGCGAGACCCCTCTCCCGACCCTAGGGATATCAGAGCTTTACGCCTGCGGAACGGGGGCAACGGCTATACATACGTATTCAGCACGCTAAGAATTCACTTTGATGACGCAGAGGCGGCCGACCTCGTTCGACATCGCGGCGCTGGCGGGGGTGTCGCAGCCGACGGTGTCGCGCGCCCTCTCGGGCAATCCGTCGGTCAGTGAGGAAACCCGCAGACGCGTCCTCGAAGCCGCCGAGCAGCTCCACTACAAGGTCGACAAGAACGCTTCGGGCTTGAGACGGCAGCATTCGAAGACGCTCGCCTTGCTGTTCTTCGAGGAATGGCCGGACGGAGCGCTGATCAACCCCTTCTATTTGTCGCTGGTTGGCCCGATGGTGCGCCGCTGCGCCGAGCGCGGCTATGACCTCCTCATCTCGTTCCAGCAGCTCTCCGCCGACTGGCACGTCGATTATGAGGACAGCCGCAAGGCTGATGGCATCATCCTCCTCGGTTATGGCGATTATCTCGAATATCGGCCCAGGCTCGAGCAGCTGGTCGCGCGCGGCGCGCATTTCGTCCGCTGGGGGACCGGCGGTGACGGCCAGATAGGGACCACCGTTTCCTCGGACAATGAACAAGGCGGCTTCGATGCGGGGACTCACTTGCTTCAGCAGGGCTGCCGCAAGATCGCGTTCATCGGGACCGGAGGAGCCGGTTTCCCTGAGGTCGATGAGCGCTGGCGCGGCTTCTGCCGTGCGCTGCATGCCGCGGGCATCGAGCCTGACGAGCGCCTTCGTGTCGACGCAGATCCGAGCGAGGACGACGGCCGCGCCGCTGCCGAGGAACTGCTCCACCGCGGCGTCCATTTCGATGCGATCTTCGCCGCCAGCGATGTCGCGGCGATCGGCGCAATGCACGCGCTCCAGCATGCCGGACGCGCCGTCCCGGAAGGCGTCGTCGTGGTCGGCTTCGACGACATCCCCGCGGCGCGGCTCGCAAGCCCGCCGCTGACGACGATCACGCAGGACGCGCGTCAGGCCGCCGAGGCGCTGATCGATACCTTGCTGGAATCGATCGAGACCGGCTCCGCGAAAGACAAAGTTCTTCCGGTCAGGCTCGCCGTCCGGGAGTCAAGCATTCGGCCGCTCAGCGGCGGATGATCGTCGCCTCAAAGGGCTTAAGATGCAGCGCCCCGGCGATCCTCTTCCCCGAGAGGAGATCGCGGCCGGATATCGAATAGGCAGTGCTATGGTCCGACAGGTTGGCGAGGATCAGTAGATGCTCTCGTCCGCTGTCGCGTTCGATCGCCAGGATCTCGTTTGACGACGTTAAGATACGTTGCTCGCCTGATCGAAGCGCCGAGCTTTTTGCCCTGATCCTCAACAGCCGGCGATAATGGTTGAGCAGTGAGGAAGGATCGCGATCTTCCTCGGCGACTGAGATGCCGTCGCCATCCCTGGCGAAGCGCTCGGTCCAATAGTTTTTCGGACCCTTGTACCAATTGGCCTGCCCGGGCGCTTCGGTGCGCGCGCTCCATTCGAACGCCTCGCGGTTGCCGATATCCTTTTCGTCGGACTTGTACTCGTCGCGCGCGCGCCCGCGCATGCCAAGCTCTTGGCCGTAATAGATCAGCGGCGTGCCCTGGAGAGCAACGCTCAAGGTCGCCGCCGTTCGCAGCTTCTCCGGCGTCATTCCGGCATCGGAGGCAGTGCGCGGCATGTCGTGGTTTTCGATGAAGATCAGTTCGCGCTTGCCGGGCGGGACAGCGACCGCGGTCTTCTCGATGGCGCCGACGATCTTCGCTTTGTCAAAGCTGCGGATCGCGCCGGCGAGCGGAAAATCGAACACGGCGTCGACGCCCGCGCGGCGTAGATAGTCCCCGCCATAGCCCCAGTCCCACTGCTCGGCGATGAGCTTCAGTCTTGGATTGCGCTGTTTGAGCCTAGCGAAGATGGGCTTCCAGAAGCCCTCGAACAGGTTCGTGTCGATGTGCTTGTTGTCCAGGTCGTCCATCATATGGTCGAGGCGGAAGCCGTCGACCCCGTCCGAGAAATTGCCGTCGCCGTTCGGATCGACCCAGCGGGCCAGATAATCGGCCGCCCATTTCTTGAAGCCGGGCGCGTTCATGTTGATCGTCGTGATCCCGACGTCGATCCCGGGGAAGCCGTTCGCGATGGTGATTCCGAAGACGGCGGACTCGGGCTGACTGTTATTTGGCCCATGGAAGAAAAAGAAGCTGCTGTACGGCGACGCGGGGTCACCCACCGCCGACTTGAACCATGGATGATCGTAGGTGACGTACTGAAACTCCTCGTCGAGATAGAGCTTCATGCCGAGCGCATGGATGGCGCGGGCGAGCGAGCGGAAATCGGACATCGTGCCGAATGCCGGGTCGACACCGCCGGGCCTGTCCGGGAAGTAATTGTGGTAGAACGGGGATGGCTGGATCGGCGTCAGCAAGATGGACGTGACTCCCAGCCGATGGAGATAGGGGAGGCTCTGCTCAATTCCCTTGAAGTCGCCCTGCCGGTCGCCGTTGCTGTCGCGCATCGATCGCGTGAAGATTTGGTAGAATACTTCGTCATCCAGCCCCGCGGGCGCGGCAGCAACTGCTGGGGCAGCAGTTTGGAGGTTTGCCGCCGCGCCCGGACTGGCCGCAGTCGAGGCTGCCAGTAGGATAGCGAGGAGCCGATTCACGCGGCCATCCGCTTAAAGTCCGGGGCCCGGTTCCAGCGCATCGGCGGAACGCCGCCGTCATCTGGCGGAATCAAGTGCGCGATCCGGCGCTTCAGCGGTTCGGGCCAGTCGAGAAAGGTGCTCGGACTGGCGATGCTCGAGGGGATGTCGTCACCGCGCATGAAGCCCTTGTAAGCGAGGGCACGCATCTCGGGCGGCATCGAACTCCAGTGCGGCATGAACCACAAGGTCAGGAGCGGTCGCTCCTCGTCGGTGTTGTTGGCAAAGGCGCCGTGGATCAGGCGCGCATCGCCAATCAGAACGTCGCCGGCCTTCACCGGCACTGCAATCTGGTCGGGATGGTCGGAATAAGCGGCGTTGGACGGATCCTTATAGGTCTGCATCCCTTCCGAATGCGCGGTGTCGAGGTGATGGAGTAGATGATCTAGGCGGTGCGACCTCGGAATCACCCGCAAGCAGCCGTTCTCGACGCTCGTGTCGGTCAGGTAGATCATCGCAAACAGCTGATGGGCCCTTGGCTGATAGGCGCTGTCGTCGTCCCAGCCCCACCAATCCTGATGCCAGAATAGCGGCGGTCCGCCGCCGGGCTTCGAGATCAGGAAGCCTCCGGTGAAGCGCGCGTCGGTTGCGCCGCAGTCCCGCAGCAACTCGAGCAACTCGGGCGCTGCTATGACGTCGGCATATTCGGGATTGTCGGCAAGGTGGATCAGCGAGCCGTTCGACCTGACCGCGTCGCGCGATTCCGCCGACGCCCTGAATAACGTCGCATGCGCGCGAAGCCGCAGCGATTCCATCATCTCGGGCGCGAATATCCCTCGCGCATGGATGAAGCCGATGTCCTGGAGCTCGGTCGCACGAGTCTGTCTCATGATCGCACGATAGATCGTCGCTGACCGGCCGTCAGTGCCCCAAAATATACGGGACCGCACAAAAACTATCCTGTCCTTGCGCAAACCGCAGCGCAGGACAGCTTGCAAGCAACCTGCAGCACTATCACAGTCTTGCCATGGCTGTGCGTCCGATCTGCGAACCCGTCGAGCTTCCTCCCGGGAAGACGCTCATCGCCGAGCGCGTGATTGTGGGGCCCGACGCGCAAGACCTCGGCCGCTTCATGCACTTCCATGACGTTGCCGAACTGGTGCTGTTCCGCCGGGTCAGCGGCATGTTCATCGCAAACGGTCGCAGGCATTCTTTGCGCGATGGCGCGATCATATTCGTGCCGTCGATGCATCATCATGATTTCGAGCTTGTTCCCGGCGCAATGGAATGGGTGCTGGTCCAAATCGATCCTTATGTTGTCGAGAGCCTGAACCTCCAGCGGTCGCGGCTTTGGCGGCCGTTCTGTGTGCTTCCTGACGAAAGGGCCCGCGCCCGTATCGACATCCTTGCCGATTGGCTGCTCGATGCCGCGCAAGATGAGAGCGGCAGTATCGAACGGATCGTCGAGCTCCTGATCATTAGCGCAGCCGATGCCGAACGTCGTGATGATGCTGAGCCCGACGGCGGTATCGACAATGTGGAGCGACTCCTTCCAGCTCTGGAGCTGCTTCGGGCATCGCCCGCCGATCCCATCTCACTCAACGCGGCGGCGACGTCCTGCAGCCTCTCGCCGGCTTATTTCTCGCGGCGGTTCCGGCAGATCTTCGGAATGACCTTCAGCGATTATGCCCGAACCTATCGCCTGCGCCTCGCCGCGCGGCGTCTCGTAAGCACCCGCTCACCGATCTCGGAAATCGGCTATGGTGTCGGCTTTTCGAGCCCCGCACATTTCGCCCTGCGCTTTCGCGAACGCTTCGGTATGACGCCGCGGGAGTACCGCAACAGCGCGCGTAGCCGGGAGGGCACGGGATGAACGACGCAGCAGTGATAGGAAAACCGCGACAGTCGCTCGCCGCGCTGTGGAACATTTCCTTCGGCTTCCTCGGAATCCAGGTCGGCTTCGCACTCCAGACTGCGAACATGTCGCGCATCTTCCAGTCGCTCGGCTCGGACCTCGACACATTGCCGGCCCTGTGGATCGCAGCGCCGCTCACCGGCCTGCTGATCCAGCCGGTCATCGGTCATCTGTCCGACCGGACATGGCTTGGAAAACTGGGGCGGCGCCGGCCTTATTTCCTCATCGGATCGCTGCTTGCGGCGCTGTCGCTGTTCCTGATGCCATTGTCATCGAGCTTGGTGATGGCCGCGGTCCTGCTGTGGGCGCTGGATGCCAGCCTAAACATCACGATGGAGCCGTTCCGCGCCTTCGTCGGCGACATGCTGCGCAAGGATCAGCACACCGCCGGTTATGCGGTGCAGACAGCTTTCATCGGTGTCGGGGCGGTCTTCGGCTCGATCTTCCCCGCTTTGCTCGACAAATGGGGCGTATCGAACACGGTCGCCGGCGGCGGCATTCCCGCAACGGTTCGCTATAGTTTCTGGGTTGGCGGCGCAGCGCTGCTCATCGCTGTCCTCTGGACCGTGCTTACGACCCGCGAATATTCGCCCGAGGAGCTCGCTCAGTTCGGCGAGACGGAAGACCACGGCGGCGCCGAAGAAACGGTCACCGCCCTCGCGAACCGGAGCTTCGGCGTCAGCATCGTCTGGATCGCCATCGGCATCTGCGTGCTGTTCGCAGTCGTTGAGCTGCAACTGCAGAAGGAAGTCTATCTGCTCGGTGGCTTGCTGATCGCCTACGGCGTTGCCAATGCCGCCGCGATCGCGCTCGCCAGGCGCGGCGCGACGTCGAACATGCTCGCGAACATCGTCGGCGATTTTTCCGGGATCCCGACGGCGATGAAGCGGTTGGCGCTGGTGCAGTTCTTCAGCTGGTCGGCGCTGTTCATCATGTGGATCAACACGACGCCCGTCGTCGCGCAGGACTTCTACCATTCGCCGGACCCCGCGAGCGCCGGATATCAGGATGCGGGCAATTGGGTCGGCATATTGTTCGCGGTCTATAACGGCGTCGCCGCGGTGGCGGCCCTCGCTTTACTGCCGTTGCTCGCAAGGGCTGTCGGGAAGGCGCGCACGCACGCGATCTGTCTGGTTTGCGGCGCGGCAGGCTATGTGAGCTTCCTGCTGATCACGGATCCCAAGCTGCTCATCATCTCCGAAGTGGGAATCGGCATCGCCTGGGGCTCGATCCTCGCCATGCCCTATGCGATCCTTGCGAGCAGCCTCCCGCAGCGGAAACTCGGGATCTACATGGGCCTGTTCAACATCTTCATCGTGGTGCCGCAGCTTCTGGTCGCGACCGTCATGGGGTCGATCATGAAGGCCTTTTTCCCGAACCAGCCGATCTGGACCATGCTCGCCGCCGCGATCGTCATGGCTGTTGCGGCCCTCGCAATGCTTCGCGTAAGTCCGGCGCGCGACGCGAATTGAATGGCTGGCTCAAGCACTCTCTCCGACCGCCGGGGCGTATGGGCGTTTGCCCTTGGCGTGATCCTGGTCACCAGCGGAGTGCTGATGCACGCGCCGATGTTCCTCATGGGCCGGCACAATCATTTTGTCCTCGCTGGAATGCACATCGGCTGGGATATGGTCGCGGGAATGGCGGCGATCGTCGGCGGCTGCGGGATTGCTGCCTATGGCCTTCTCCCGAGGAACATTGCCGGGCAACTCGCCGCGCAGCAGGAGATTGTCGTCTCGCCGCCCGAGGATGCGCCGCTTGGCCGGGCCCATTGGGGACTGATGTCGGTGCTCGTGATCGCGCTGATCATCGACATCATGAAGCCCGCGACCCTCGGCTTCACCCTGCCTGGGATGATGACCGAATATCATGTCAGCAAGGCGACCGTATCGTCCTTCCCATTCTCGGCGCTCGCCGGAACCGTCATCGGCTCGGTTATCTGGGGCTGGCTTGCCGACATTTACGGACGCAAGGCCACCATTCTCCTTTCGGCGGTGATGTTTGTCGGCACGTCGATCTGCGGAGCAATGCCCTCGCTCGCCTGGAACGTAGGCATGTGCTTCATAATGGGCGTTGCTGCGGGCGGGATGCTGCCGGTTACATACGCGCTTCTGGCCGAGATGATGCCGAGCCGGCATCGCGGCTGGGCACTGGTGCTGGTCGGGGGCCTTGGCGCCGTCGGCGGTTACTTTGCCGCCAGCACCTTCTCGGCGGTCCTGCAGCCTTTCTTCGGCTGGCGGATCCTCTGGGTCCTCAATCTGCCGACCGGTCTTTCGCTGGTGCTGCTTGGCGCCTTCATCCCCGAATCCGCCAAGTTCCTGCTGGCGCGGGGACGGCGTGAGGAAGCGCGCCGGGTCATGGAGCGCTTCGGTTCGAAAGCGCGTCAAACACGTCTCGCCGAACGCGAGGCGCTCGACCGCGGACCAACCGTCGCGCTCACTGGGCGCGCGTTCATCGGCAAGCTGTTCGCCCTCAGCCTCGCCGCCATCTGCTTCAGCCTGATTAATTTCGGATTGCTGCTTTGGCTTCCGGCAGACCTGATTGCCAAGGGCTATAGCGTCGGACTGTCGAGCAGGCTGCTGGCGGAATCGGCGCTGATCGCGTTCCCGACCGTGTTCATCGTCGCTTATCTGTACAGCCGCTGGAGCACCAAATGGTCGCTCGCCGCCTCGCTTGCGATGACCTTGGCGGGACTCGTCGGAGTCCTGATGCTCGAGGTCGGCGGCGGAATGAGCCCCGTTCTTCCCGTCGCATTGCTAATCATCGGCACCAATGGACTGATCGCAATGCTGCTGCCGTACACGGCGGAGAGCTTCCCGCTGCGTATCCGAGGGCGCACCACGGGCACGGTTGCGGCGTGCACCAAGGCCGGCGGCATGGTTGCGCAGCTGCTCGCGATGTTCACTCTCGTCCCGCCGCTTTCGGCGGTTTCACTCGGCATCATGGTTCCGACCTTGGCTGCGCTCATCCTCGTCGGCTGGTTCGGCAAAGAGACCCGCGGCCGCGACCTGCGTGATCTCGATCCAGACGGACATACGTTCGCGGCGACAGGGTTTTAAGGGCGGCTTGTCACCATTTTGTCGAAGGCTGCCCCGCAGCCTTTCAAAATGGTGATCCCAACGGGACTCGAACCCGTGTTTTCGCCGTGAAAGGGCAGCAACTTGAACGGCGGCGAACCGCTGCGGCCAGTCGCAAACCCTCTGTAAAGAGCGAAGTTCGTCCTTGATGGTTCGCAGCGGTTCGCTTAGGGATATTACCGAAGTTTTACCGAAAAGGTGCTCCGATGGGCAGGGCTGTTCGCGATGCTCGGCTGGATAAACGCGAGGCCCGGCTGAAGCTTGTGATGCGGCGCGAGCCATACTGGCGGCTCATCAGCGAGGGAGCGCACCTCGGCTACTATCGAGGCCAGCGGGTCGGGAAGTGGGTCGCGCGTTACCGCAGGATCGGCAGCGGTGCCGGTTACGCGAAGAAGACCTTGGGCGAGGCGGACGACATCCGCGATGCCGACGGCACAGCCATTTTGTCGTTCAAGCAGGCCGATGAACAGGCCCGCCTATGGTTTGCCGAGCTCGCCCGCGGCGGGGGGAAGGCTGGACCTTTTACCGTTGGTGATGCCCTCGACGAATATCTCGACGGTTTCCGCGGCAAGGCGGGCAAGGTGCCGGCGGACCTCCGCTCGCGCATCGATGCCATAATCCGTCCTGCGCTTGGAGCGATTGAAGTAGCGTCGCTCACGAGAAAGCGAGTGGCGGACTGGCATCAGGAGCGCGCTAAGGCGCCCGCTCGGCTACGAACCAAAAAGGGAGCCGAACAGAACACGCGGCCAGCTGAAACGGCTGAAGACATTCGCCGCCGCCGCTCTACAGCAAATCGAGACCTCACGGTTTTGAAAGCCGCGCTCAATCGCGCTGCCGAACACCGTCCGGGGCTCCCGGTCGACGCCTGGAGCAAAGTGAAACCATTCCCCAAGGTAGACGTAGCGAAACGGCGCTATCTGACCGACGACGAGACGCGCCGACTGGTCAACTCCATCGAGCCGGAGTTCCGACCGATCGCGAAGGCTGCGCTGCTGACCGGCGGCCGATATGGCGAGCTGCGTCACGCGCGAGTGCGTGACTATGACCGACAGTCTCGTACGCTTTGGCTTTCAGAAACGAAGGGCGCCGAGCCGCGGCCGGCGTACCTCGACGAAGAAGGCGCGGAAATGCTCGAGCAAGCTACGGCTGGCAAAGAGCCCGATGCGCTGATTTTTACCCGCTCTGACGGCCGCGGCTGGGGAAGCAGCCATCAGCTTCGTCGAATGGAAGAGGCGGTCGAGCGGGCGAAGATCCCCCGCGCCACCTTCCACGATCTGCGGCGCACCTACGGCGCGCGCCTGGCGCTTCGGGGTGTTCCGTTAGCGGTCATAGCCGAAGCGATGGGGCACAAAGACGAGCGGATCACGCGAAAGCACTACGCCCATTTGTCTCCCTCCTATGTGGCGGAGACCGTCCGAGCCGCAGTCGCCGGGCTCGGGATAGTTGAGAAGTCGAACGTGTCGAAGCTTGCAAGCAAGTAGATGCGCGGCGAATGCTGGCGAGATCGCCGGCGACGTGTTCCGAGCTATGATCGCTGCAGGGCCGCAATCGTCTCAACGAGCTTCCTAGCCCTGACGGTGAGTTTTTCGAACTCACTGCGGTAGTGATGCACCTGTTCGGCATTGTACTTGTAGGTTCCGAGGCCAGTCCGCAGGATTCCGGCAACGAACTCGCGCACGGCGCTGTCGCTGTCGCGGCCCTTCGCGTCGATTGTAATTTGGGGCGGTATGCCGACGGTTTTTTTGCCGCTCCGTGGCCCTTAGCGGTGAAGCGTGAACCCAAGCGCACTAACCGCTAACCCCTTCCCGCACTTTGGCATGATAAATGGTCTGCCGTCTTCAAATGGAGAACGGCATGGAACACTCCACTCAAATCACCTGCACTGTGCGTCAGGCCTGCGCGATGACAGGGCTCGGGCGCACGACTCTTTTTGCAAAGCTCGCTGACGGTTCCCTTGAGTCGACCACGGTTGGCCGCCGTCGGCTCATCAAAGTCGCGAGCCTCAAGCGTATGCTCGATGCGGCATGATCGGCCATGCTGCAGCTCGAGAGGGGGCGCCCTGAAACGCGAACGCCGCCCGGACGAGGGGCGGCGCTCATATCCGTGGCCGACGAAGCGAACGAACGGTATGCAAATACCAGCGATACTCCACTGGTTCAAGCGCGGCCCGCATGGGTGCCAGAGCTCGTCGCTGTTTTGACCGAGCTTCATCGGCGGCGAGCAGCGCGCTTCGCATTTTACCAAATGTTCGCGTGGGAACGGATCGGCGGCCACTATCCGGATCAACCGGCATGACCGAGCCGAAAATCATCATCGAAAGCTGGGGACGCAGGGTTGCGGTCATCATCGAGCCGCGCCGCTGCGACATGCCGAGCGAGGGATTTTGCAACGAGGCTAACGCGCGCGCTTACGCCGATCAGCTCCACCGCTTCCACGGTTGGCCGATCAAGGTGCGGCTATGAGCGCGCTCGATATCACGGCGTTGAAGGCAGCTACGCCCATCTCTGCCGTGATTGCGCCGCACGTTAAGCTGTTCCGCGCCGGCCGGGAATGGAAGGCGTGCTGCCCGTTCCACGAGGATCGCAGCCCAAGCTTCACTGTCAACGACGACAAGGGGTTTTTCCATTGCTTCGGCTGTGGCGCCCATGGTGACGTGCTCGACTTCGTTCAGGCCATGCAGAACGTCGATCTGCGCAAGGCAGCGGAGATCGTCGTCGGGCGTGCACCATCAACCGGCTTCGCTCCTGCAAAGACTGGTCGAACACGCGAAGCCGACGAGGAAAACCGCGAGCGAGCCCTCTCGATTTGGGAAAGCGCTTCGCCGATCGCCGCAACACCGGCCGAGACTTACCTGCGGGCGCGTGGACTCATTTGCGCTCTCCCTGATTGCCTTCGGTTCGCACGGCTTCAGTACGGGAAGCGCGGTCAGTTTTATAACTGCCTGGTCGCGCTCTCCGTGAGCGCCGAAGGTATCGCGACGGGGATCCAGAGAACATTCCTCAATGACGCCGGCACGGGCAAGGCCAACGTTCCTAAGGCCAAGCTCAGCCTTGGACGGATCAGCGGCAGCGCTATCCGGCTTGCGCCGCCAGCACGCGAGCTCGTTGTTTGCGAGGGCCTCGAGGATGGCCTCACGCTTCAGCAGGAACTCGGCAGCGCAACTTGGGCTGCAGCTGGCGTCGGGAACCTCAAATCAATGCGGCTGCCGCTTGGTGTCCGCTCGGTGATCATCGGTGCGGACAACGACGACAGCGGCATTGCAGGCGCCAGCGCCGCAGCTGAGCGGTTTCGAGCTGAAGGCCGCAGCGTCCGCATCATCTACCCGCTGGACGGTCATAAGGACTTCAACGACGAGATGCAGGGAGCCGCCCGGTGAACCTGGCGGAACGCGTTGCAGCGGCGGAGATCGTCGAGCTGAGGCGGGCTCCCGAGTTTTCGGACGATCAGCTCGCGCTGCGCTTCGCTGAACGGCACGCTCTGGATCTTCGCTTCGTCTCGACGTGGGGTAAATGGCTTCACTGGACTGGGACGCACTGGGAATCCGACGACACCTTGCTGGGCTTTGACCTCGCCCGTGGGATTTGCCGTGAAGCTGCGATGATGTGTGACAAGGCATCGCAGGCGTCGGTCATCGCTAGCGCAAAGACGGTTGCAGCCGTGGAACGCCTCGCGAAGGCGGATCGGCGGATCGCAGCAACCGTTGATCAGTGGGACGTTGACCCGTTCCTGCTCAACACGCCGGCCGGCGTCGTCGATCTTCGAACCGCCAAAATCAATGAGCACGACCCCCGTCAGCACCTCACTAAAATCACCGCTGTAGGACCTGGCGGCGAATGTCCGCTGTGGCGAGGACATCTCGAAAGGGTCACGGCGGGCGATAAGGATCTGCAGTCATTCATCAAACGGACCTTGGGGTATGCGCTCACCGGGTCCACCATCGCGCACGCGCTGTTCTTCATGTTCGGCACGGGCGCGAACGGGAAGAGCGTGGTAATCGAGACCGCCGCGGGAATCCTCGGCGCCTATCACCAAACGGCGCCGATTGAGACGTTCACGGCCTCATCAACAGAGCGACATCCGACGGAACTCGCCGCGCTTCGCGGCGCCAGGCTCGTCACGGCGGTTGAAACCGAAGAGGGCAGGCGCTGGGCTGAAAGCCGGATCAAAACGCTCACAGGCGGCGATCGGATCAGCGCCCGCTTCATGCGCCAAGATTTTTTCGAGTTCCAGCCGCAGTTCAAGCTGCTCATCGCAGGCAATCATAAGCCGGGACTTCGATCGGTTGATGAGGCTATTCGTCGCCGCTTCAACCTCATCCCGTTCACCGTGACCATCCCGCCCGAGGACAGGATTGAGGACTTTGGCCAGCAGCTGAAAGCAGAGTGGTCCGGCATTCTTCAGTGGATGATCGAAGGCTGTCTCGAGTGGCAGCGGGTTGGTCTCAACGCTCCATCCGCTGTGCTCGACGCGACGGCGGCCTACCTCAATGCTCAGGACGCGATCTCGGCTTGGATCGAGGAGAAGTGCGACTGTGGACCTCATACGTGGGAGGCCCGGGCAAAGCTCTACGAGAGCTGGAGTAGTTGGGCTGCCTCTGCAGGCGAGCACGCAGGCAGCCGGTCCCGATTTTTTGACGCGATGGAGTCTCGGGGCTTCCAAACGGCGAAGCGGCAGGGTGACCGCGGCCTCGCGGGAGTTGCCCTCAAGCAGATCGACTGTTCCGATGCTCACTGGAACCGCTGAAATGGCCAGGGGGCAGAAGGGGCACCCATTTAGATTATCGGCGTCACGCGCGCGCACGCGATACGGTGTTAACCGAAACACCTGCCCCTTCTGCCCCCTCCCTGTTCGTGCGCCTTATCGGGCCAGCGCTCGTGCGGTCGTCTGGCCGAGTTTGAAGGCTAGTCAGAGAT
>JAICSX010000026.1 GCA_025936675.1 Sphingomonas sp. | reverse complement strand
GGCACCTTCATGATGTCGCCCGACAGGATGACGAAGTCGGCATATTTTCCGGGTTCGATCGAGCCTTTCACCTTCTCCTCGAAGGTCGTGTAGGCGCCGTTGATCGTCACCGATCGGATCGCGTCGGCGCGACTGATGCCCTGGTTGGGCCCGAGCCTTCCGCCCCATTGCGTGCCCCGGGTGACCTCGCCGTAAATCTCGAGCAGCGGCTCGGCATAATAAGAAATGGGTCCGTCCGACCCGCCCGCGAACATGATGCCGTTCTTGAGCCACTCGGCATACGGCTCACTGCGGTCGGCGAGCGGCCGCTTCCAGGCTTTGAGGATCAGCTTCCCGAGCTCGTAATTGTGCATGTACTGCGAGTTGATGATGAGGCCGAGCCGCTTCACGCGATCATAGTGCTGTGGGCCCAAGAGGAAGGCGTGGTCGATCATCCAGCGTCGCCTGGTGATCGGAGCCTCCTTGTTCGCATATTCGAATGCCTCGAGCGCTTCGTCGATAGCGGCGTCGCCGACCGCGTGCGGGCGCAGGCGATAGCCATATTTCGCGACCGAAGCCGCGAACTTGTCGAACTGCGCGTTCGGCACCTTCTGCAGGCCGCGATAGCCAGGCTTGCCCGGATAATCATGCTCGAGGAACGCGGTCAGCTCGGCGCCGTCAAGACCGGTCTCGCCGATCTCGTCGGCTCGGAACATCCCGTCGCCGTCGGAGCCCGGCTTCGGCAGCGCCTTCAAGTCAGCCTCGACCTTGTCGAGCGGCTCGGCGGGATCGATGTCGTAAGCGAAGTCGACGCGCACGGTGAGATCGCCATGATCGCGAAGGCTCCGGAACAGCGCTGCGTCTTCGGCGCTGCCCATCGGATTGCCGGCGCTGGTCAGTCCGTGGCTGTTCACGAGCGCGAGGACCCGCTTCATCCCGGCGACCTCCTGCGCCTTGGTCGCCTTGGGCATGAATTTGCGGACAAAGCGGCCGGCATTGTCCATTAACAGGCCGGTCGGCTCACCTTTCGCGTCCTTATAGATCTGACCCCCTTGTGGGTCGGGCGTGTCGCGGGTGACGCCCGCAAGCTTCAGCGCCAGGCTGTTGACGATCACATAATGGGGGCCCGGGATTGCCACCGGGTTGTTGGGCGCCGCCGCATCGAGGTCGAAGCGAGTCGGAAGCCGGCCTTCCGCAAGCTGATATTCCCACCAGCCGCGGGTGCCCGCAATCCATTCGCCGGGCTTCGACTGCTTGGCGCGTGCCGCGATTGTCGCCTCGATGTCCCTGATGGAGCCGATGTGGGTGAGGTCGACCTGGGTCTCGAGGTCCTTGCCGGCGGTCAGGTGAACGTGCGTGTCATTGAACCCCGGAAGCACCGTCTGGCCGTGGAGATCGATGACGCGGGTTTTCGGGCCTTTGGTCTTCAAAACCTCCGCATCGCTTCCGACCACGATGAACTTGCCGCCCTGGACCGCGGCCGCGCTTGCGGTTGAGAATTTGGGATCGACCGTGAGGATATGGGCATTGCGGATGATGAGGTCCGCCGGGGCGGCAAGCGCGGTCGAGGAAGTCAGCGCCGCGACTGTAAGGATGGTTGAACGCAACATGGTGCAAGTCCCTTCTTAAAGAGTGATCCGGGCACCGATGCGGAAGTAGCGGCCGACGACGTCATAAAACTGGCCGTTGGTGCTGCTCTCGTTGATCCCGCCGGCAGCACCGGACGGGATCATCGGCGGATCGGTGTCGAGGAGGTTGTTGACGGCGGTGAACAGCTCGATCGAGCGGTCGCCGCGGAGCTTGAAGCGGTAAGAAGCGGAAGGATTGAGGTAGAGGAAGGCCGGCACGCTGTTGCGGTTGACCGAGTTGGCTCCCGTTCCTTCGTGGATGATGGTGCCGAAGACGCCGGGGCCGACGAAGCGCGCCTGGAGGGCGAAATGGGCAGGCCCGCGATTGTAATCGAGGAAGGCGTCGCCGACCCATTTGGGAACGCCCGCCGTGCGGTTGAAATTGCTCACCTGGCCCAAGCGGTCCTGAACGCCTGCCGGCGTCGTACTGGTGAGCTTGAGGACGCGTGTTGCCAGCACTTTCGCGGTGAGGATGCCACCGAAGGTTCGCGGCCGCGAGTAATTGAGCTCGAAGTCGATGCCGCGCGTCGCCGCCTGGGCGAGGTTGAGCCGGGTGTTGGTGATGAAGGCGATGCTCCCGTCGGGGTTGAAGGTGATCGACTGGCAGTAGAGCTGGTTGCCGGCGAAGCAGCCCTGGGCAAGCGTCGGCGCGCCCAAGGTCGCGATCGCGTCCTTGATCTTGATGTCGTAATAATCGACCGAGGCGCTGAAATGCGGGAGGAACGCCGGCTGGACGATCGCCCCGGCGGTCAGCGTATTCGCCTTCTCGGGCTTGAGGTTCGGATTGCCCGCCTCGATTTCGCGGATCTGGACCGAGCGGTTGAGCACCGGATCAAATACGTTCGTGTTCGAGCTTCCGCCATTTTCGAACAGCTCGGAAATGTTCGGTGCTCGAATGTCGCGCGAGCGCGTGGCGCGCAGCCGGAGGCCCGCAAAAGGCTCGTAGATGGCGCCGAACTTCCACGGATAGACGGTTCCACTCAGCGAATAATGGGTACGGCGGATCGCACCATTGACGCTGAGGCCCTTTGCTAGCGGGGCCTGCGCCTCGGCATAGGTCTCGAACACCCGGATCGTGCCCTCCTCGGGAAGCTGGTTGCCGAGCAGCCATCCGCCGATCGAACCATTCGTGTTGACTCGCTGAGAGATTGGATCGGCAGTGCCCACTGCATGGTCGCGGCGGCCCTCGACCCCGAAGGCAAGCGCGACGGGCCCGGCCCAGGTCGAGAAGGGCGAGCCGTTGAGATTGGCTGCCGCCACGGCCTGCGTCGTCACCAGCCGGAACAGTGCGCTGCCGTTGACATAGGGGTTGAGCGAGAGCGAGCCGTTGCCGAACACGTCTACCGGGATGCAGCCCGCCGCCCTTGAGCGGCAGACGATGTTGCCGGTGGCCGGGTCGACTACCGCATCGACGGCGTTCAGATATTCGTTCTGCTTGCGGTTGTTCGGCCCGAAATCGAGGTCGTAGATGTTTTTGCCATATTGCGCGTACGCGTCGGCGGTCCACGGCCCGAAGTGGATAGTCACCCCCGCGACGGCTTCGTAGGTCGAGTTCTTGCGGTCGAGCTCGATCTTGCCGGTGTCGTAGCTGACCCGCCCGATGGTGATCGTCTGCAGGCCCTTGGCGATCATCAGGTCGCGGACCGACTGCGGCAGGAAGGCGTTATCGCGCTTGATCACGAGATTGCCGCGGTCGCGCGCTTCCTGGCTCGCCCCGCCTTCGTCGGAATAGCCGCCCGAGAGCTCGGCGTAGAGCTGGATGTCGGGCGTGACATCGAACTTGGTCGAAGCAAGGCCGTTAATCGATTTGACCGGCGTTCCCAGAAGCGCGAGCAGATTCTCGTTCTGCCCGGCGCCGTCGCCGCCGATCATCGTCGAGCCGAACACCTGGCCGAAATTGTAATTGTAGGTGGTGCCGTTGGGCCCGAAGGCGATACCGCGAAGCGGTCCGCTGACGATCAGCCCGCCGGGTGTCGTTATCGCCGAATGGACGTTCGGCGAGATGATGTAGTTGGGAAGGCCGTTGGTCGCGAAGTTCGGGTTGGTGATCAGGCCAACGTCATCGCGCCCCCAGTCGCGCGTCAGCTGCGTGCCGATGCCGCCGATCTTCACATAATCGAAACCGGCCATGATGCGGCCGCGCCCATTCGCGAAATTCGTTCCGCCGGCGAGCGACAGGCGCCGCTCCTCGCCGTCGCCGTGCTCAGAGATGCCGCCGGAGACGGTCGCGCGAAGGCCTTTGATCTCATCCTTGAGAACGATGTTGACGACGCCCGAGACGGCGTCGGAGCCATAGGCGGCGGAGGCGCCGCCGGTCACGACTTCGACGCGGTCGACGAGCAGGGTCGGGACCACCTTCAAATCGACCGAGCCGTTGGTTGCAGTAGGAACGTGGCGCCGGCCGTTGATCAGCACCAAGGTCCGGGTCGATCCGAGCCCGCGGAGGTCGGGGTTGATCTGCGACTGCCCGCCGCGGCTGGTGACTCCGGCGGTGTTGGGCGAATCGATCTCGCCGAAGCTCGGGATCTGCTGGAGCAGCTCGCCGATCGTTGCCGGGTTGCGGTCCTCGATCGCCTGCGCGCCGAGAACGGTGAGTGGCGTCGGCGCCCGAACTCCGGCCGGGAGGCGCGAGCCGGTGACGACGATCTGGTCGGCCGGTGCCGACTGGGCGAGCACTGGGGCCGATCCGAGGAGCAGCAGGGCTGCCGGAACGCCGCATCGCAAGCGAACGAGTGAAACAGGACTCATGGGAAACCTCGGGGAATTCGGGGCAATAAAAAAGCCCGCCGGAGGGCGGGCCTATGGGGCGGAAGATGTAGAGCTCTTAAGCTTTACGCCATCGCCACGCGCACGTGCCCGCTGCAGCCGAACGCCAGCGCCACCAGCCGAGAGCCGGCGCGGAAATGTTCGCCGAGAGGGACACGAAAGTCATTGCGCGTGAGCTAACGGGCGTGACGCGGCGTCGTCAAGCGTCGAAATCGCGCCTGCTATTTTTCGAGTTTACGCAGAACGACCCGCAAATAATCCTTGAGGCGAGCGAGAACGTCGGGGGTAAGTTCGCCAAGGATCCCGCGCGCGGCGGGCGGAAGGTGTTCGACCGGGTCTCCGTCGGCTTCGAAGACGTAATGGTCGAAGACGTTGCGCCACACCGCGCGCTGCTCGGGCGGAAGGACCTTCAATGCATAGACGGCGTAAACAAGCGCGTCGTACGGGCTCCCGCCCTCCTTCGCTTTGTCGTTCCACCAGTAATTGATGAACAGGTTCAGCGTGTCGAGCGAATCTACCCCGTGCCACCAGTAGAAAGGGATGTAGATCGCATCGCCCGGCGCGAGCTCAGCGGTCTGCGCGTGCTCGAGCGCTTCGGCGAACTTGGGATAACGATCGAGGTCGGGATTGAGCGGATCGACGAGGCTGCACGGCGTTCCGGCGGGGGTCAGCTCGAAAGGGCCGACATAGAGGTTCTTGAGCTGGTCGGGCGGGAACAGGATGAAGCGGCGGCGGCCGGCGACGACAACGCCGACATTCTCGGTGAGATCGTAGTGGACCGCGACCCGAAGGCGGTTGCCGAGCCAGGCGCGCGCGACGACGTCGGGCCTGACCAGATCGATTGCATTCTCCTTTTCGAAACCGGGAAGTAGGCTGGGGACGTCCTGGGACTGGACCGCGACCGCAAACGGCCGTGGATTCTCGCGCTGGCGAAGCAGCCAGTCGAGGAACGGGTCGAGCGGCGACAGGCCGCGCTTGAAGTTCAGGTCGCTAAGATCGTCGGTGTAGAAGAAGCGGCCCTCGATCTCGGGCTCGCCGACGATGTGCGGCACCGGATGATTGGTCGGGAAACGCCTCAGATAGGCAATGAAGTCATCATCGGAGCGCCGGGCGGCTTCCACCGCCGGCCAGTCCGCAGCCTGGCCGCGAAGGATCGCGGGACGCCCGCTCGCACGGATTTCCTGGAACGCGCCCCTATCGACGCGGCCATGCTCGGCGATGGGCTTCAAGGTGGAAAGATCGGTCACGGGGCCGCTGCTTAGCAGCGCCGAACGCCGCGGCGCGAGAGGCACAGTGTTTTCCCGCCTCCGTTCATCGAAAAGTCGCCGCCGTCGAGCTTCCAGCGTTGCGCGGGCGCGTGCGCCCGTTAAGTTCGCTCATGCTGCTCGAAAAATAGCCGGAGAATTCAAGCTGATGCGCCATCTCAGCACCTTTGCCCTGCTCGCCGCCGCAACGATCCTGACGCCGCCGGCCGCCGCTGCCGACCTGCCGCAGGGCGCGCCCGTCGCGGCGCTCGTGAAGGACGTCTCGATCCCTTATTCGACCTTCACGCTGAAAAACGGCCTCAGGGTCATCGTCCACGAGGATCACAAGGCGCCGGTCGTCGCGGTCTCGATCTGGTACCATGTGGGATCGAAGGACGAACCCGCCGGCCGCACCGGCTTCGCCCATTTGTTCGAGCATCTGATGTTCGGCGGTTCGGAGCATAGCGACACGAGCTGGTTCGGGCCGATGCAGGCAATGGGCGCGACCGCGCTTAACGGCACGACCAACTTCGACCGCACCAATTATTTCGAGACGGTGCCCAAGGGCGCGCTCGAGCGCACCCTGTTCCTCGAGAGCGACCGCATGGGGCACCTTCTTCCGGCGGTCACTCAAGCGAAGCTCGATATCCAGCGCGGCGTCGTCCAGAACGAGAAGCGCGGCGACGACAATGAGCCGGGCGGCCTGCTCCAATATTCGATCCAGCAGACGCTGTTCCCGGCGAGCAATCCCTATCACCACACCGTGATCGGCTCGATGGGCGACCTTGATAAGGCGAGCCTCGAGGTCGTGAAGAACTGGTTCCGCACGCACTACGGCCCGAACAATGCCGTGCTTGCGCTTGCCGGCGACGTCACGCCCGCCGAGGCGAAGAACTTGGTCGAGAAATATTTCGGTGAAATCCCGGCAGGGCCGAAGTCGACTCCGGCTGCGGCGAGCGTCCCGACGCTCCCCGCCAAGGTCACCAAGACCTTCCATGACGAGGTCGCCAACACGACGATCTACCGGATGTGGGCGGTGCCCGGGATCACGGGCAAGGACTCGAACGCGCTCGACCTCGCCGCAAGCATCCTTGGCGGACTCGCCAGCTCGCGGCTCGACAATGCCCTGGTCCGCGACAAGAAGACCGCGGTTGCCGTTTCCGCTGACGTCGAGCCGTACGAACGCATCGGCGAGTTCAGCGTCGAAGCGACGGTGAAGCCCGGCGTCGATCCGAAGCTGGTGGGCGAGCAGGTCGATGCGATCATCGCCGACTTCATCAAGAACGGCCCGACCGCGGACGAGCTGCGGCGCGCGAAGACGCAGGACATCTCCTCGACGATCAGCGGCCTCGAATCGGTCACCGGCAAGGCGATGACCCTGGCCCGCGGCGCGGTGTTCGCCAACGACCCCGGCTTCTACAAGAAGGACCTCGACGAAGAGGCAGCGCTGACCCCGGCACAGGTGCAGGCGGCGGCGAAGAAGTGGCTCTCGCGTCCGGTGTTCGCGTTCACGCTCGAGCCCGGCAAGCGAGACCCTTATGAGGAATCGAAGCTCGCCGCGGATACGGCGGGGAAGGGTGGCGGAGCGCAGGTGACGGCAGCGCCCAAGTCGGCGGCGGCGACCGCGACGGCCGGAGTCGACCGCTCGCAGCTGCCGCCCGTGGGGCAGATCGCCGACCTCAAGTTCCCGACCGTCCAGCATGCGACGCTGTCGAACGGAATCCCGGTGCTGTTCGCTCAGCGCAGCAGCGTTCCGATCGTTCGCGTGTCGATCGTGTTCGATGCGGGCAACGCCTCGGACCCGAAGAATGCGCTCGGCACCCAGGCCTTCATGCTCGGCATGCTCGACGAGGGCACCGACAAATATGGTTCGGCGGACATCGCCAAGGCCAAGGAGAATCTCGGCGCATCGATCACCGCGGCTCCGAGCATGGACCGGTCGAGCGTCTATCTCTCGGCGCTGAAGGCGAACCTGCCGCAGTCGCTGGATCTCATGGCCGACATCGTCCGCCATCCGGCCTTCGCGCCCGCCGAGGTGAGCCGAGTTCGCAACCAGCAGCTCGCGGCGATCGCCGAGGAAGCGAAGCAGCCGGTCGGAATGGCGCTCCGGACGCTTCCGCCGATCCTCTACGGAAGCGCGCATCCGTATGGCGTGCCGTTCACCGGAAGCGGTGACCCGGCAGCGGTCGCGAAGCTGTCGTCCGCCGATCTCATCGGTTTCCACGATTCATGGCTTCGGCCCGACGCCGCGACCATCTTCGTCGTCGGCGATACGACCCTCAGCGAAGTCATGCCCTTGCTCGAGAAGAGCTTCGGCGACTGGCGCGCGACCGGCCCGAAGCCGACCAAGAATTTCTCGGTCCCGATCGCGCCGCAAACGCAGAAAATCCTGCTTCTCGACCGGCCCAACACGCCGCAGTCGCTGATCTTCGGCGGCGAGATCATGCCCGTCTCCGGCACCGACGACCTGATCGCGCTGATCGAGGCCAATGACGTGCTCGGCGGCGCGTTCCTGTCGCGGCTCAATAGCGATTTGAGGGAAACCAGGCACTGGTCGTACGGAGTCCAGGGTTTCATCAGTCGGGTGCAGCACCAGGTGCCGTACCTGATCTACGCGCCGGTGCAGACCGACCAGACGGGCCCCTCGATCGCGGCGATGCGCAGCGACATGAATGCGTTCCTCGGCGGCAAGGGCGTTACGTCCGAGGAGCTGACGCGGACGATCAGCGGCGCGACGCGCGAGCTTCCGGGGCAGTTCGAGACGACCGCGGCGGTGATGAGCGGGATGCAGTCGAACGTGCTCTATCATCGGCCCGACAATTATTACGAGACGCTGGCGAGCCGCTACCGGAGCCTCACCGCGGCGCAACTCGATGCGGCGGCGAAGGCGGCGATCGATCCCGGCAAGCTCACTTGGGTTGTGATCGGCGATGCGGCCAAGGTGAAGCCGCAACTCGACCCGCTCGGCATTCCGGTAGAAGTGGTGAAGGGGCAGTAGGGGACGATTGACGTTGGCGGGCTAGTGGCAGCTTTCGACCCAAGCTGACCTAGCCTAAAGCCGTCGTTCTCATGTTTCTGTATTTCGGTTGGACTCATTTTGTGCGGACCTTTGGCAGGCCATCTTCGGCGTCGTTGAAACTGCTTAAAATCGCATCTTCGCTGGCGCGGCGGATCCGCGACTCGGCTGGTTCTGAGAATGCGAGCTGAAATCCGACGTGCGTATTATTACGTAGGCAATTGCGGCAAGTTGACAATTTTGCAGAGCATCAAATTGCCTTGAATCTGTTTGGGATGAGGCCTGATCATCGGCCGCGCTGCCCGACGCTATTGCGCAACCTGGGCTACAAGGACTATAGCGGCTAGTTGGGGGATCCGGTCTGCGACTCAGGGGGTATTGCTTCCAGGCCGGCCCGCGAATTGGGCACTTGATTTAAAACTTGCTCGGAATTGGCTGACGGCGGTCCTTCGGGACTGAACGAACGAATTACTGTGCCTTTTGAAGACGTTCGGTTTCAACTCTTACGCAGGGGAGTCCGAAAATGAGCACCGAGATCGATGTCCTTGACGGTCTGACGACCAACATCCCTACTGGTAACTGGAAGATCGTGATCGGATCGCACGACAATGTGACGATCGGCAATGGAACGGACACGATCACCGCTGGCGATTCGGACAACATCACGATCGGCAGCATCGGTAACTCAACACTTGTGATGGGCTCGCATGACACTGTGACGGCCGGTCAGGGAACTCAGATCATCACCGGCGGCGATTATGATTCCGTCACGGTTGGCAATGGCGATGATACCGTGGTCCTGGGCAAGAACGGCTACATCAAAGCAGGCAACGGCAATGACAAGCTGACGGCCGGCCCGAACAGCTCGATCACTGCGGGCAATGGCATCGACAATGTCCACGCAGGTGCGATGACCACTATCGTGCTGGGCTCCGGTCCCGACACGGTAAGCGCCGGAACGACCGACACCATAACGGTGAACATGAAGTCGTCGCTGGACACCATCAAATATGACGGCCTGACTCCCAAATTCACTGTTCCCGGGTCCGACATCCATGTCACCGAAGAACATTCGGTCGCGATTCCGATCACGCTGCTGCCGCCCGACTTCGGGACCGAAACCATCAACGGTTTCAAGGTCGCGAACGGAATCGTCTATTTCGATACGCAGGACTTCGCGAACTACGCGTCGGTTCTGGCCAACATGACGCAGGTCGGGCCGAATGTCGTCATTGCACAACCCGGCGGAAGCGGCACGGTCACGCTGACCAATGTCCAGAAGTCCACTCTCACTTCGGCCAACTTCGGGTTCTTCACCGGTGCGACCGACACCATCACCATCACCGGTGTGCCGACGGATGCAACGCTCAGCGCTGGCACTCAGACGAGCCCGGGCACATGGTCGCTGCTTCCTTCAGACCTTCCCGGCCTTACGCTGAACGCGGGCGAACCGATCGGTTATCCGACGCCTGATCAGATCAGCGTCACGATTACCAATCCATCTGGCCAAAGCGCGAGCTCGACGCAGACGTTCAACCTGGTTGTGGATGCCATTCCGCCGACCGTTGGAGTTTCTGTCCTCGCATACCAGAATGGCGATCCCGTCACCGAAACGCGCCTCTCGATCACATCCGCGGTCGACGATGGTGACGGCGGCAACGATTACATCGATCGCATCGTTTTCACGAACGTCGCTAGCGGCACGACTTTGTCGAGCCCGGACGGCACTTTCGTGAACAATGGCGGCGGCACTTGGACATTGAGCACGTCGGGCCATCCGGCCAACTTCAATCCCGAAGTGGATGTGACTGCGCCGGCTGCGACGACCACCAATTTCACGATGGGAATTACGGCCTACGCGGATGAGCCGAATTCTCCCGAGTTGAATGCGGTCACGTCGCAGCAGATCTACGTGAATTACTCGACGACGACGCAGAATCCAGACTTCTTGTCGAGCGGACAGAGCATCTGGACGACCGGAACATCCTTCGTCCAGGATTTCCATCAGTTCATTGGCGGGACGCTTGGCCCGTACACGCCGTCGACACACGTTGGTCTATCAATCCCCTACGTGTTCAGCATCGGCCAGAGTGTCGGCGCGACGGGCTATCTGAAGACTGGCTTCCAGGCCGATCTGCACGTCGACAGCGGCACGTTCGCTGGCGACCTGCCGTTCCAGATCAATCTCGCCAACACCTACAATGAAATCAACGGAGCGCTAGAAGTCGATCCCACGGAATCCCAACAGGGCGGGGGACAGTTCACCACGACTTCGCCCAATGGCTCGTTCGGGCTCGACTTCATCCTCGATATCGTTGCCAAGGTTTGGACCCAGGGCGACCTTGGAACGACAAGTGCAGGGTTCTCGACCCACATCTTCACGACTCTCGTGCACTTCAACAGCTCGACGCTGTCGACGACGTTGCAGCTGCCGGACGGGCTGGGAACCGTCACCTTCGCTTGGCCGACCGTCAACACGACCGGCACCAATGCGCTCCCGGGGGCGATCACGAGCCAGGGCGTGAGCAACCCGATCTTCCAGCTGAACGTCGATCCGATCGCGGTGGTTCTCGATGCGATCTTCGGAAGCGATCCTTTGAAGGGCAGCCTCCTGGGTGTGGTGCACTACACCATCCTTGCGGCAACCTTAGCGCCCGCCGTCGACCTGCAGCAGAACTTCACGCTGACGGCGTCGCTCCTGGGAGGCACGATCACGCCGGACGGAGGGTCAGGACAGTCGTTCAACTTCGGCAGTCCGATTATCATTCCAGATTCGGATGGGTCCTACTCGCTGACTCTGGATCCGGACGCCAACCTCACGAACACGACCAGCCTTGCCGGCCAGGTTGTGATTGGCTTGCGCATTCTCCAGGGAAGCGTCGGCTTCAGCGGGGTGTCGACCAGCTTTGGTCCGTTGTTCAATCCAAAGACGACATTGGGACCGGCACCCTTCGCAACGCTCTACCAGAACACGTTCGACGTCGACTTCCAGGGACAGACACTGCCCACGGTGTCGGCCTCGTAGCGAAGGCTAACGCTGATGTGGTGGCGTTATGGGTGACACGGCTGAAGCGCAAATCAGGGCAGGGGCAGACACTGGATTAGTCTGCCTCTGCCTTATTGCTCGCCACTTCCGCATTGCTGCCGATCCCGACGAACTGGCCCGCCGCTACCTTGCAAGCTCCGAACCCGCACTGCCGGAAGACGTGGTTCGAATAGCGCGGAAGATCGGACTCAAATCGCGCATCGTCGAAACCAGTTGGGATCGCCTTGAGGTTACGCCGCTGCCGGCGGTCTTCGAGAATATCGACGGAAGCTTTTTCGTTGCCAGCCGCTTCATGGACGACAAGCTGGTCGTGCATCGCTCCGGGCAGCGAAAGCCGCGCGCAGTGGAACGCGACGAACTGGAACAGTTCTGGTCGGGACGTATCATCCTCATCACTCGCCGCGCGTCGCTCAGCGCCCTGCCCGATTTCTTCGACCTGCGCTGGTTCGCGGCTGCAGTGTACCGCTATCGACTCATCATTGGCGAAGTGCTCGTCGCCTCCTTCTTCCTTCAGGTTCTGGGGCTTGCGGCGCCGTTGTTCTTCCAGGTGGTCGTCGACAAGGTGCTGGTCCATCGCAGCTTCTCCACGCTTGACGTGCTGGCGATCGGATTCGCCATCGTCTCGACCTTCGAGGTCATTCTCGGGGGTTTGCGGACCTATGTCTTCAGCCAAACGACGAACCGTATCGACGTCGAACTTGGGGCGAGGCTGTTCGACCATCTGCTCGCATTGCCGCTCGCTTATTTTGCGACCCGCAGGGTGGGCGACTCCGTCGCGCGAATGCGAGAGCTCGAAAATATCCGCAGCTTCATCACGGGTTCGGCGCTGACCCTGTCGATGGATCTGCTGTTCACCTTCGTCTTCTTCGCGGTGATGTTCATCTACAGCACGACCTTGAGCTTCATCGTCCTGGCATCCCTACCTTTCTATGCCTTGGTCAGCATTTTCGTGACTCCGATATTCCGCAAACGTCTCAATGAGCGATTCTCGCGCGGGGCGGACAACCAGGCGTTTCTGGTCGAGACGGTGACCGCGGCCGAGACGATCAAGGCGATGGCGGTTGAGCCGCAAATGCAGCGTCGCTGGGAAGAGCAGCTTGCCGCCTATGTGCACGCCAGCTTCAAGTCTCAGGTGCTGGGGAATGTCGGCAGCCAGGTTGTGCAGTACATCAACAAGGCAACGATGATCCTGACGCTCTATTTCGGAGCGAAGGCGGTGATCTCGGGCGACCTCACGGTCGGCGAGCTGGTCGCGTTCAACATGCTGTCGCAGCGTGTCTCGCAGCCGGTGCTTCGCATCGCTCAGCTGTGGCAGGACTTTCAGCAGACTCGCATCTCCGTCGCGCGACTCGGCGACATCCTCAACACGCCGCGTGAGATGGCACAGCGAAGCGCTGCGTCGCTTCCGCAGATGAAGGGCGCCATCTCATTCGAGCACGTGACGTTCCGATATCGGCTCGATGGGCCTGCCGTGTTGTCGGATATCTGCATCGACATTCCCGCGGGAGAAACCGTCGGAATCGTCGGGCTTTCAGGATCCGGAAAATCGACATTGGCGCGGCTGATTCAGCGGCTTTACACCCCAGATGAAGGCCGCGTGTTCATTGACGGCGTCGATCTTGCGATGGCTGACACAAGCTGGCTTCGTCGCCAGATCGGAATCGTTCTTCAGCAGAACGCGCTGTTCAATTGCTCGGTACGTGAAAATATTGCGTTGGCCGACCCAGGGATGCCACTTGATCAGGTCGTCACGGCAGCCAAGCTTGCCGGCGCGCACGACTTCATCCTCGAGCTGCCGCAAGCCTATGATACCGTCATCGGTGAGCGCGGAGCGTCGCTCTCAGGCGGCCAGGTGCAGCGTATCGCTATCGCCCGCGCCTTGCTCGCTAATCCGCGGATCCTGATCTTCGATGAAGCAACCAGCATGCTCGACTATGAAAGCGAGCGCATAATCCAGGAAAGCATGAGGCGCATTTCTGCTGGCCGGACGGTCATCGTGATCGCGCACCGCCTTTCGACCGTCCGCGGCGCGGACCGCATCGTCACCCTGGACCGCGGGCGGCTCGTCGAAGAGGGCACCCACGAAGAGCTCATTCGTCGTGGCGGGCGGTACGCAAGCTTGCACCGGATCCAGGCCGGCAAAGCGGATGTTGCCAATGCCTGACGACGCCAGAGCCGCCAGCGGCGGGCGAACGCCACAGGCTTGGTCCGGGCGCCGGCTGGCCTCCGAACGGGAATTCCTGCCGGCGGCGCTCGAGATCATCGAGACTCCGGTTTCGCCTGCTGGCCGGATCATGATGGCGTCGGTGGGGCTGTTGCTCGTCATCGCCATTGTGTGGGCGTCGGTCAGTCACATCGACATCGTCGCAACCGCCAATGGCCGCGTCATTCCATCTGGGCAGATCAAGCTGATCCAGCCGCTCCAGATCGGCGTCGTCAAAGCCATTGCAGTTTCGGACGGCGATCACGTTCGGGCCAACGACATCCTCGTCGAGTTGGACCCAACGACCAATGCAGCCGATCGAGATCGCTATGCGCACGATCTCGCGCAATCAGAGCTTGATGTTGCGCGACTGCAAGCCTTTCTCGCCGGTAGCGAGTCAGCATTTCGCGTCCCTGCCGACGTCGATCCCGTCACCGCTGAGATGGAGCGCGGACAGCTGATCCAACAGCTCGCGGAAGCAAGGGCGAAGCTCGCCGGGCTCGATCGCCAGGTGGCAGAGAAAATGGCGGAGCGCGACCAGGCAAGGGCGACCATCCAGAAAATCGATGCTTCACTGCCGCTGCTCAACGACAAGCTGGCGATCTACAACAAGCTGCGCGAGCAGCAATATTCGTCCGAAATCACCCGCCTCGATGCGCAGCGCGCCGTTTTCGAAGCGCGGCATGATCGGGATGCCGCGGTCCAACAGGTCGCGGGCGCGGCAGCCGCAATTCAGGCCCTGCAGGAGCAACGAAGCGAGACGGCCGCGGGATTTCGCCGCGCCGCGCTGGATGACATGCGCAAGGCGCAGCAAGCCGTTTCCGAGCAGCGCGACGAACTGGTCAAAGCGACGAAGCTGACCGGCCTTCAGATATTGCGCGCACCCGTCGACGGGACGGTGGAGCAGCTTGCCGTCCATACCAACGGGGGCGTCGTTCAGCCGGCGCAGACTCTGATGGTGATCGTTCCGAACGGGTCAAAGCTCGAGATTGAGGCCATCTTGGCGAACCGCGACGCCGGTTTCGTCCATGCCGGTCAGCGCGCTGAAGTGAAGGTCGAGGCTTTCAGCTACACGCGCTACGGACTTCTCCATGGGACCGTGCGTTCGGTGAGCCGAGACGCTCTTCGAAATGAACGTGATGCACCGGATCCCGACCGCGATACGAGCACGCAAAAACCGGCCACCCAGAACGCGACAAACGGTGCCTCAGGCGACAGTGCATACACGGCCAGGGTTACCCTCGACGAAGACACGATCCGCACCGAGCAAGGGGTCAAGACGATCGAACCGGGGATGACGGTGACAGCCGAAATCAAGACGGGCGAGCGGCGGATTATCTCGTATTTGCTATCGCCCTTCATGCGCTACCAGCACGAGGCGCTGAGGGAAAGATGACGGGTTCCCCCTCTCATCCTGGAAACGGATCCACTTCGGCTACCCTTGCGTCGCGCGAAGCAGCTCTGAACGCTGAGCTGCAATCTGGGGTCGAACACCACAAGGCCGGCAGAATCGCTGAGGCGGAAGCCGTCTACCGCAGCTTGCTGAAGAAGGTCCCGCATCAGCCGAATGCACTGCATCTCCTTGGCTTGATCGAAAGCCAGCGGGGCAACCCCGGGCGCGGCGTGGAATTGATCAGCGAGGCATTGCCGGCGCTCGAAAAGGCCCCGCAAATTCACTACGACCTAGGGGGCGCCTTGCGCCTGTGCGGTCGACGGGACGAGGCCGTTGGCAAATTTCGAGACGCTCTGGCGATCAAGGCCGATTATGTCGAAGCGCACATCGCGCTTGGAAGCACACTCGGCGAAATGGGCAATTTCGAAGCTGCCATCAGCCACTGCCGCGCCGCTATTGCCATTGATCCGACCTCGCTCAATGCACGATTGAATCTCGCCGCAGCACTCCAAGGCGCCAAGCGCATGCCGGAGGCTGCGCAGGCTTGGCGCGAAATCATCAAACTCAAACCCGACCGTGCTGAATCATATGCACAGCTCGCTGGCCAACTGGTCGATCTCAACCTGTTGAAAGAAGCTATTTATTGCCAGGATCAGGCGCTGGCGTTGGAACCAACGAACGCGCATTTCCATTGCGGCAAGGGGTCCATCCTGCTGCGCCTCTATTATGGCGAGCGGGCGGAGGCGAGCTTCCGTCGCGCCATCGAGTTATCGCCGGACTCGAAGGAAGCCTGGGCCGGGCTGAGCTGGGCGATGCGCTTGCTTGGGCGGTTCGATGAGGCTGACAAGTGTCTCGACCGTTTACTGGAGCTCGATCCAACCGACGTCCGCGCAGTCCGTCATGTGCCGGCCACGGGCAGCCAAGATCGCGGCCCTGAGGACCTCGAAGAGCTTGTCGCAGTTTTCGAGAACACAGAAAACAGATCGATCGAACGCGTCACCGCCGGATTTGCGGTTGGGCGGCTGCTCCATGACGCGGGCCGTTATGATGAGGCATTCGCGGCTTACTCCGCGGCAAATCGCGTTGCACGCGAGAATTGGCCCGCGAAAGCGGACCGCTTTGACGGCGAAGCCTTCGCGAAATCGACGGACGCGCTGATTGCAAGCAACACCCCGGAAAGCCTCACTGAAGCAGTAAAGACGGGCAATACTTCCGAAATGCCGGTGTTTATCGTCGGAATGCCGCGCTCAGGAACGACGCTCGTCGAACAGATTTGCGCCAGCCATTCGCGCGTTTTCGGAGCCGGAGAGAGGAACGATATCGGCGGGCTCGCTGCTGAGCTCCATCGCGAACGAATAGATGGCGCCGATCTTCAGCAAGCCGCCCGGCGGGCCGCGGACGCGCATATCGTCCGCCTTCATCGTATCGCTCAAGGAGCCTCGCGCGTCGTCGACAAGCTGCCCGATAATATGATCCTCATCGGCCTGATCACCCGCCTCTTTCCTCGTGCCCGGATCATCTATTGCAGCCGCGACCCGCGCGATATTTCGCTCTCCTGTTTCTTCCAGGTGTTCGTCGAGGGCGCACAACATTTCTCGTATGACCTTGTCGATTGCGGCAAGCGATGCGTCCAGGTGAGGCGTCTCGCGGAACACTGGCTGAAGCTCCTCCCGCACCAGATGATCGAAGTGAATTACGAAACTTTGGTCGGCGACCTGGAAGGAGAAAGCCGAAGGATCATCGAATTCCTCGGCCTCGAGTGGGAGCCGGCATGCCTCGACTTCCACCAGACCGAGCGCACCGTGGCGACGGTCAGCCATTGGCAGGTACGCCAGCCGCTTTACAGCAGCTCTGTCGGCCGCTGGCGCAAGTATGAGAAGCACCTTGGACCGCTTTTTGCAGCCCTGGAAGGATCCGAAGAGTCGAAGGCTCACGAACTGGAAACCGAAGGGTTGGGGACATGATGGCGGCGGAAGCAGAGCCGCTTGATCGGATGCTTCAGGATGCGATGGATGCCTATCGCGACGGAGATTTCAACAAGGCAGAGGTTCAGTGCCGTCAGATCCTCGAGCAGGACCCGAACCATATTGGAACGATGCAAGTTCTCGCTGCGGTCGCTGGGCAGTTCGGCGTTCCGCAGCGCGGAATTGAGCTCGTCAACAAGATCATCCAGCTACAGCCGGCGCATGCCGATGCGCATATCCAGCTCGCCAAGCTCTTGCGGCAGGAAGGCAAGGACGAGGAGGCGATTGCCGCGCTGAAGACCGCAATGGAATTCGCGCCCAAGAGTGCCGCGGCGTACAACGATCTTGGCCTCATTTACCGCGACACCAACCGGGCGGCAGAAGCGACGGAGTGCTTCGATCGCGCTGCAGAGCTCGATCCGAAGATGGCCATCGCCCATTACAACAAGGGGCTGGTGCTCGAAGCGCAGGGTCGGCGCGCCGAGGCAATTGCAGCGTTCAAGAATGTGATCTCGGCCGATCCCAAATTTGCTGAAGCTTATGCGAAGCTTGGCAATCTCATGCTGCAGAGCAACGAGCATTCCGCCGCATTCGACATGTTCCGCAACGCCGTACAAGCCAAACCCGGCTCCGCGATCGCGTGGATGTGCCAGGCGCGAATTCTTGCCGAGGAAGGGAAGACCGCGGCAGCCGAAGAAGCAGTCCGGAACGCAATCGAGATCCAGCCCCAAAACAGCGATGCGCACATCTTGCTCGGCTCCATTCTCATGGAGCTCGGACGCTTCGAGGATGCTGCGGTCGCTGCCGATCTGGGAATTGCGCTCAGCCGGCAGCAGCTTTCAGGTTATCATCAGCTCGTCAGCGCACGGAAGATGAAGGAACGAGACCGGCCGCTAATCGCGCAGATCGAATGGATGCTGGACGAGGGCGGACTCCCTGAAGACGGACGCATCGACGTCGGCTTCGCCCTCGGCAAAGCCTATGACGACTATGGCGAGTATGAAAAGGCGATCGCGCATTTCGACGCGGCTAATGGTCTGAAGCACAAACAGACGTCGCCCGACACGGCGGTATACGCCAATTTCGGCGCTCGCGTTGATTGGCAGATCTCGAACTTCAACGCGGAGTTCTTTGCCCGGAACGCCGACCTAGGATCGGAATGGGATGCGCCCGTTCTGATCATCGGAATGCCGCGATCTGGCACGACATTGGTGGAGCAAATCCTTTCCAGCCATCCGGAAATCGGCGCGGGCGGCGAGCTCCCATTCTGGCGCGACCATTTGGCGAATTTCCGGATGGATCGCTCGAGGCGAGTCGATCTCGCGTGGAGCGAAAAAACGGCGGAGGAGTACAAGGAGCTTCTCACCGAGCTCTGTCCCGGGAAGCGGCGAGTCACGGACAAGATGCCGCAGAACTTCAACTTCGTCGCGCTGGTCCATGCGGTGTTCCCGCGCGCGCGCTTCATCCATTGCGTGCGGCACCCGGTCGACACGTGCCTATCGATCTATTTCCAGAATTTTAGTCGTCACGTCGACTTCGCCTATGACCGCGCCGACCTCGTTGCTTTCTATCGTCAATACCAGCGGCTGATGGCGCATTGGAGAAGCGTTCTTCCGCCGTCCAGCTTGTTCGAAATCCAGTATGAGGAGCTCGTTGCCGATCCCGAACCGCTGACTCGTAAGCTGATCGACTTCTGCGGGCTTGAATGGGACGATTCCTGCCTGCGCCATGACCGCAACATGCGACCGGTACGCACAGCGAGCCTGTGGCAGGCGCGGCAGCCGATGTACCGCACGTCCGTGGCCCGTTGGCGCAACTACCGGCCTTGGCTTGGTGAGCTCGAGCAGTTCCTGTCCGACGAGGAGCGCACTGCTGCGCCCGTTCCGACGCAAGAAACTGACGGTCAACCGGCTGAGGTCAATGGGAGTGACGGGGAGGGTTGATCGATGAGGATCGGGAGGGATGCTCATGCGTAAGCGGTTGGTCGCCGTCGCGGCAGGAGCCCTTTTTCCATCTAGTTTGGCCGCGCCGGCCGCAGCTGCCGAGCCCTTCACGCTCGCTCAGGCGCTGGCCGTCGCTTATGAGACCAACCCGCAGCTGGAGGCCCAACGGGCAGCCGTTCGGGCCACGGATGAGGAAGTTGCCAAGGCCTATGGGGCATGGCGCCCGAAGGCCACCGTCGATTCGACCTACGCATATGCCCGGGGCGAATATCACGCGATCCCGGGCCCGCCCTCCGGCACCTATCCGAGGGGCGTCACCGCGACGCTGAGCCAGCCGATATTCGGTGCCGACATATTGCCCAACATCCGCAAGGCGCGAGCGATGGTCGAAGCGAGCCGTGAACAACTGCGCGGTACGGAGGAGCAGGTCCTGCTTGATGCTGCGACCGCCTATCTCGACGTGCTCCGCTTCCAGAAGACCGTCGATCTCGAGCAGGCCTCGATCATCGATCTGCAAAAGCTCCACGAGACGGTCCAACTGCGAGTCAGGGTTGGCGAGCTCAGCCGCACCGAACTCGGTCAAACCGAGGGCCGCCTCTACAGCCTGATGGAGAATTTGTCGGCAACTCAGACCCAACTCGCGAGCGCCCGTGCGGCCTTTGAGCATGCTGTCGGCCGGCCGGCGGAAAATCTGGTCGATCCGCCGTTCCCGGTTGTGCCCGACGATTTCGACGCTGCGCTCAACCTCGCGATGAATTTCAATCCAAGCGTGCTCTATGCGCGGGACCAGACGTTGATCGCGGAGCATGCAGTGAGCGCCGCTAAGGGAGCGCTCGCGCCGCGCGTGACGGTCCAGGGGCAGTACGAACGTTCCAAGGACCTCGTCGCCACCGGCATCGGCATCAACGACTTCTCAGTCACAGCCCAGCTGCACGTCCCATTGTACCAAGGCGGCGGGGAATATGCGCAAGTGCGCGAGACCAAGCAGCAGGCGACCGAAGCGCGATACAATGCCGCCGACGCTGAGCGGCAGGTCCGCCAGCAGCTCCGGGTGAGCGTCGAGACGTTGCGCAACGAGCGCGCCGCAATCCCGCTCAGCGAAAAGCAGGTAGAGGCGACTCGTGTGGCGTTCGTCGGCGCGCAGGCGGAGACGGTGATCGGCGAGCGTGGAACGCTCGAGGTGCTCATTTCCGAGGCGGATTACGTCAGCGCCCAGGCATCACTTTTGACCGCCCGGCGCAATGCGTACGTTGCTGCTTTCCAGATCCTTGCGGGCACCGGGGAACTCACCGCCGAGGGGTTGCATCTGCCGGTTCGGCTCTACGATCCATCGGTTCACTATCGCGAGGATGCGGGGCGCCCATTCGGGTTCGGCGATACGTCACAGGCCGACCGACGAGCGAATTTCGAGCAAAGCGTCAGCTCCAAGCCTGTCGATTTCTCACCAGCCCCGATCGACGTGAATCGCCTGCTCCGCGACAGCGTCGTTTCTCCATCCTCGAACGGCAGCACTGCTCCTAAGTCACAGTCCAAGTGAAGGATCGCCCATTGGAGCCGACATGGCTCATGATGCACCGTGCACTCATCGGCAGGAGAAATGATGTTGGAATGACGGCTCGGCAGTTGGTACGCAGAATTCACGCGAACGTTTCGTCCAGTTTGCTTCCGCTCCACCGTGAACGCCCCCTCCGTCGACGACTGCGTGCGGGCCGCTTAGTTGTTGTCTAACCGTTCAACTGCGATCAGCCCAACCGACGAAAACTGTAGCATCCAGATAGCGTCGACAATCCACCGAAAGACAGGGATGTGCGCGGCTCTGAGCCCTAGTGGCAGCTTTCCACCCAAAGTTGCCGCTAGCAGCGGCACACTCCATCCAAAGCTTCGAAGCAGAACAGCGGTGCTACTCGGTATCAGTCTTTATCGGATCGAGCTTCGCGACCAGCCGGTCCTCGTCACGCAACTCGCATTTGACGTCCAGCTTCAACGCCCTGGCGAGCGATACGGCTTCCTGGTCGTTTCTCCCAGGAATGTCATACGCCTTCGACAAGCCGCCTTGCTCGTCGGGACAGTAGAGCGAATAGCCAGGCATGTGCAGACTCGAGCGCCTACCTTAACTTTGGTTAGTTAAGGAGTCGACTCGCCTACTTTTCTCAGCAAGTTGTGCGCCGTATGGGAGTAAATCCGGTGTCGTCAGTCGGCCTCGCCTTCGGCGACCCGCTGGCCGGCTGTTCGCCTTCTCTTCGACATAAGCTCTCGTCTGCTCCGCAGAGCGGTCGCTTATGCTCGGGGGCCTACCCTTGTGAAGTGGCCCATCTTCCTTCCCGGACGCGCCTCGCCCTTGCCGTAGATGTGGACGTGGAGTCCCGGATCCGACACGAGCTCGGGCCAGCGGCCGACGTCGTCGCCAATGAGGTTGTCCATGAAGGCGCCAGAGCCCGTGAGCCCGGTCGCACCCGGCGGAAGGTCGCAGATCGCGCGGATGTGCTGCTCGAATTGCGAGGTGACCGCACCCTCGATCGTCCAGTGGCCGCTGTTGTGGACCCGCGGCGCGATCTCATTGACCAGCGGGCCCGACTTGCTGGCGAAGAACTCGACCGTGAGCACACCGACATGGCCGAGCGCCTCGGCTATGCTGAGCGCGGCCTCGCGCGCTTCCTCGACCTGAGCCGCGCAAGCGTCGCTGCACGGAACGGTCGAGCGGCGGAGAATCCCCTCTCGATGCTCGTTTTCCGGCGAGTCCCAGAAGGCGTGGCGCCCGTCCGCCCAGCGCGCGACGATCACCGAGAATTCGGCGACGAAGTCGATCGCGGCTTCGGCGATCGCCGGCTCCTCGCCGATCGCTTGCCAGCCCGACTGCTCCTCACGTCGCGAGCGGACCCACGCCTGGCCCTTGCCGTCATAGCCGTATCGCCGCGTCTTCAGCACGAGCGGAAGGCCGACCTTCAGAACCGCTGCGGTGACATCGGCGAGGCTGGAGACCTGCCGCCACGGAGCGACGCTCGCGCCGCAGCCCTCGATGAAAGCCTTCTCCCGCGCCCGGTCCTGGGCGACGGCAAGCGATCGCGTCGACGGCCTGAGCTTGTCGCCGAGCACCTCGAGCGCCTCCACTGGCAAATTCTCGAACTCATAGGTGACGACGTCGACGGCCGCACCGAACGCTCGAAGCGCGGTCAAATCGTCGAAGGCGGCGCGCGTGTGCTTCGCCGCAACGTCGGCTGCGCACGGATGCTCCGCGGGATCGAAGAAGTGGCATTTGTAGCCGAGCTGGGCGGCGGCGATCGCGAGCATTCGGCCGAGCTGGCCTCCGCCGACGATGCCGATCACGCTACCCGGCGGGATGGTCATTGCGGCGCTTCGGCCACCGATCCGGTCTGCTTTTCGCGCCACGCCTGCAGCCGGCCGGCGAGTGCCTTGTCCTCGTTGGCGAGGATCGCCGCGGCGAGCAGCGCGGCATTGATCGCGCCCGACTTGCCGATCGCCAGCGTTCCGACCGGCACCCCCGCGGGCATCTGGACGATCGACAGCAGGCTATCCATGCCTTTCAGCGCCTGCGTCTCGATCGGGACTCCGAGCACCGGGAGCGAAGTCATCGATGCGGTCATGCCCGGCAGGTGCGCGGCTCCGCCGGCACCGGCGATCACTAGCCTCAGGCCGCGGTCCTTGGCGGAATGGGCATAATCGTAGAGACGCTTGGGCGTCCGATGCGCGGAGACGATCTTGGTCTCGTGCGGCACGCCGAGCTGGTCGAGGGTCTCGGCCGCATGGCGCATGGTTTCCCAGTCGGAGCTGCTGCCCATGATGATGCCGACGAGCGGCCCATCGTCACGCATTTGGCATTGTCCCGCCTTGATCCAGTGATATCGAGCCGCTCGTTTAGGGAGCCGATTCCGGCTAGGCAATTGCGGCTTTCGGGCAACGATTCGCTTTCTGAATCGTATGCGTAATATTTCCCGCGTTTTCAGGGGTGTAGAATCGCGCTATGGACGGGTTACAGACTAGAGCGAGGGCTCGGGGCAATGTCTGACCAGATTATGAGCGGCGTCGCTGACGTCGATGACAGAGATCGGCTGATCGAGGAGATCAGCCTCTTGCGGGCGAAGGTTGCCCGGCTCCAGGAGAGGGTCGAGCAGCTCGACCAGCTCGCCCATCAGGATTCGCTCATCAACCTGCCGAATCGGCGCGGCTTCATGCGTGAGCTCGAGCGACTCATCGCTCGAGTCGACCGCTATGGGATCAATGGCGCGATGCTGTTCGTCGATTTGGACGGGCTCAAAATCATCAACGACACCTTCGGCCACCGCGCCGGCGACGAGGCGCTGATCCAGGTCGCGGCCTTGCTGTCGAAGGGCGTGCGTCACAGCGACGTGGTCGCGCGAATCGGGGGCGACGAATTCGGTATCCTGCTCGAAAGCTCTGACGAGCATGATGCCCAGGAGACCGCGGCGCGCCTCATCGACCAGATCTCCGCCTGTGATTTCACCCATGACGGCGAGGCGCTTCCGCTGAGCGTTGCGATCGGCGTCGGGATGATCGATGCGCTCGACACGGCGGAGGCGGTCATGGAGCGCGCCGACGAGGCGATGTACCGGCGTAAAGCGGCCGCGTAGCCTTCTTGACGGCGTTTAAGCGGCCGCTGCGGCTTACGCTTCTTCCAGATAGTATCGCCTGATCACCGACAGGTCGTCGGCAAGCTCATAGACGATCGGCTTGCCGGTCGGGATTTCGAGACCGACGATCTCCTCATCGCCGATATCCGACAGATATTTGATGATTCCGCGTAGCGAGTTGCCGTGCGCGGCGATCAGCACACGCTTGCCCGAGCGCAGCGCCGGCTCGATCTCGGAATGATAATAAGGGAGCGCCCGGGCGATCGTGTCCTTGAGGCTCTCGGTTCGCGGCACCTCGACGCCTGCATAGCGGCGCTCGCCGCTGACGTCATACTGGCTGCCCGGCTCGAGTGGGGGCGGCGGGATGTCGTAGGACCGCCTCCAGATCTTGACCTGCTCGGCCCCGACCTTGTCGATCATCTCTTGCTTGTTGAGGCCGGTGAGGCCGCCATAGTGGCGCTCGTTTAGGCGCCAGTCCTTGGCCACCGGAAGCCACAGCTGGTCCATCTCGTGAAGCACGAGGTTGAGCGTTCGGATCGCGCGGGTGAGGACGCTGGTGAAGCAGCAGTCGAAGTCGAAGCCTTTCTCACACAGCAGCTTCCCGGCCGCGCGGGCTTCGGCGATTCCCTGGGCGCTAAGGTCGACGTCCCACCAGCCGGTGAAGCGGTTCTCGAGGTTCCACTGCGACTGGCCGTGCCGCAGCAGCACGAGCGTTGGCATCAGACGGGGACTTTCTCGCGCTTGGCTGCAGCGAGTTGCGACTTGGCTGACTTCAGGTCCGGAAGCACGGCGTGGAGCGCGTCGAGGCACGCGTAGGCCAGATATTTCGAACGCTGCGGAGACCAGCCGTAGACCTCGTCCGGCAGGTCGAAATTGTCCTTGAACGGCATTTCGAGAGTCATCGAGACGCAGCCGTAGCGCTCGGCGAGCTGGGTCGTGGACATGCTCATGTTCGCTTCGCCCGGCGCCGGGATCTCGTAGCCCTGGCTGCGCTGGAAATCGGGCGAGAGGCGCTCGAGAGTCTCGGCGAAGAGGTTGAAGAGCTGGAGCTGGCGGTCGGTGAGCGAGGGGATGCCCTCGAACCCCGCGAGAAAGTTGGCGGGGATCGCCTCGTCGCCGTGGACGTCCATCGCGAAATCGGGCGGGCTGTCGTCCATCGCGTTGCGGACGCATAGGACCTCGGGGCTCTTCTCGGACGACGGCGCGTGCCACTCGCGGTTGAGGTTCACGCCGACCGCATTGGTTCGAAGGTGGCCGCGCCGGCTGCCATCTGGGTTCATGTTGGGGACGATGTGGAAGGTGCATTCCTTGCGGAGCACGCGGGCGACCGGTTCGTCATCGTCGGTGAGCTTCTCGAGCGCGCCTTCCATCCACCATTCGGCCATGCTTTCGCCCGGATGCTGGCGGGCGTAGAGCCAGACGTTCAAGTCGCCCTCGCCGATGGTCAGGCAGTCGATGTCCTGCCCGTCGAGGCTCTTGCCCAGCGATGCATAGCCGACGCCGGGAAGCGCGGCGGTCTGGGTCACGAGGTCGTGGTGCCGCTCCATCGAATATGGCGCGAAATAAGCGACCCACACGACGTCCTGCGGCGGGGTCAGCTTCATCGTCAGCACGCCGTTCGAATAGCTGGTGTCGCTGATCCGCACCCATTCCTCGCGGTCGAGGCTCATCACGCCTTTGTAGTCGGGCCAGCCGTTCGGATAGGCCGAGGCCGCGCAATTGGTGAGGCGAAGCGTGATCTCGCGCCCGGCCGCTCCCGCGACGCGGAAATAGAACCACTGGTAGAAGTCGCTCATGTGATCGGTGACGATCTCCAGGTCGGCGCTGTCGCCGTCCTGCCTGGTCACGCGGATGTTGCCCGCGTCAAATGAGCTCGAAATCGTGAATGCCATGCGCGTTTACTCGGATGCGTCGAAAGGTCGCGCGGCTGAATAGACGAAATATGAGTGCCCGCAACCTCAGCCACCGCTTGGCAGGGATGTGCCCGGTCGGCTAGCGCGCTCTTCGCATGAACAAGGTCCCAGTCCTCGTCACCGGCGGCGCCGGCTATATCGGCAGCCACGCCGTCCTCGCGCTGAAGGACGCCGGCTGGCACGTCGCGGTGATCGACGATCTCTCCAACGGCACTCGCGAAGCGGTGCCCGGCGGCGTCCCGTTTTACCAGGGCTCGATCGCCGAGCGAGTGCTGGTCGACAGCATCATCGACGAATTGAAGATCGGCGCGATCATGCATTTCGCAGGCTCGATCGTGGTTCCGGAATCGGTCGAGAAGCCGCTCGATTATTATGCCAACAACACGGTCGCGACGCATGGACTGATCGAGGCCGCGGTCGACGGCGGCGTGAAGCACATCCTCTTTTCCTCGACCGCGGCGGTTTACGGCGCGCCGGAGCGGGTGCCGATCAGCGAGGAAGACCCGAAGCTCCCGATCAATCCCTATGGCGCGTCCAAGCTGATGACAGAACGGATGCTGAGCGACGCGTCCGCTGCTTATCCGTTCAACTATGGCGCGCTCCGCTATTTCAACGTCGCCGGCGCCGACCCCAAGGGTCGCACCGGGCAGATCGGCAAGGGCGCAACCCACCTCATCAAGATCGCGGCCGAGGCGGCGATCGGCAAGCGCCCGCACGTCGCGGTCTACGGCACCGATTACCCGACGCCCGACGGAACCTGCATTCGCGACTATATCCACGTCAGCGACCTCGCCGCGGCGCATGTCGCGGCGCTCGAATGGCTGACCGAGCATCCGCAAGAGAATCTCGTGATGAACTGCGGCTACGGCAAAGGCCTGTCCGTGCTGGAGGTGCTCGACGCGGTCGACCGCCACACCAACGCTCCGGTGAAAAGGGTGATGGAAGGCCGCCGAGCGGGCGATCCGCCCGAGCTGGTCGCGGCGAACGCAAAGCTGCTCCGGACGCTCGACTGGCGGCCGCAATATGCCGACATCGACCGCATCGTCGGCGACGCGCTGGCGTGGGAGCGCAAGCTCGCCGAGCGAGGCTAGTCCTGGCGAACCAGCATCGCCGTCGGCTTGCCGAGATGATCGGCAAGCGCCTCGACGCAACTTCGGTATTGGACCCTTTGCTGCGAGATGATCCCGAAATCACAGCTCTGGATCTCATAGCCGTTCGAACGAAGCTGTTCGGCGGCCTGCTTCAGCTCCGGCTCGTCGGCGCTGACCTCGCACGGCGTCAGGCTGATCACGCCGGCAAGCTCGCGCGCCATGCGGGTGCCCTCGTCGCGAAGGAGTACGGCGGCGCCCCGCAATGACGGTTCGTCGAGGCAATATTCGCTGAAGAGGGCGAGATCGAGCAATGCGCCCAGCGCCGCCGGCCAGCCCGCTCCGGTCCCGACCGACTGGAAATAGATCAGCGAAGGATGGTTTGCGTGGCTCTGGCGGACGGTTGCGCACCAGTCTCGCCCGTCGCGCAGAACCTGGGCGATCTCGTCGCGGTTGCCGATCGCTCCGAAGCGCTGGAGCAAGGTGATCGCCGAAGGCGGCTCGCCCGCCGAGGTGTTGAGCTTGATGATTCCAATATCCCGCTTGGCGACGCTGCTCTGCACTTCGAGCAAATAAGTGACGGCCATGGTCATCACCGCGAGGCCGCAGAAGCCGGCGGCGAGGACGACCCAGCGCGCGAGGCCCGTCGGATTGCTTTGCGACAGGCCGACGGTCACAAGCGAGCTGCCGACGATATAGATACCGTCGAAGAGGCTTCTCAGCGGCGGCTCGAAGTCGCTTCGCGCGGCATAGGCCATGAGGCCGAAGCCGATGGCGAGGAAGGCCATCCAGACGATGAAGCAGAGCACCAGGACTGAAGGAGCGAATGCCCCCGAGAGCCCGTGCCGCTTGCCGCGGACGGCCTTCCACATCGGCAACAGGATCCAGACGAGGCGCTTGGCAACCTTGAGGGAAGCGCGGCTGCCGCCTGGGACCACCACCGTCTCAAACACATCGAGCAGGGTCATGGTGGCAAGCAGGATGCCGATCGCGAACAGGAGAAATTCGAGCGTCACCGCGCGACAACGGCGCAGCTGCTGCTAAGTGCCAGCGGCTGGTCCACGCCTTGACTTGCAGCGGTCTGCTCTCTAGGTGAGCCGCCGGTCCGACAAGGACCTATTCCTACAACCGAAACAACGAGACACGAGCAGGCGCCCGGCCATGAAGATTCGCAATTCGCTAAAGTCGCTGAAGTCGCGCCACCGGGACTGCCGAGTCATCCGCCGTCGCGGCCGGACCTACGTCATCAACAAGACGAACCGCCGTTTTAAGGCGCGCCAGGGCTAACAAGCCTGGCAATTCTGCTATTCGCCCGGACATGGGACGGGCGCAGAAGGGCGGCATAGCCGCTCTCATCTCCGATTATCGAAGGTTCGCTGGCCGCCGCCTGTGGCTGTCGTTCGTACTGATGATCCTCGGCGCGCTTGCCGAAGGGTTTGGCCTGCTAATGATCGTTCCGCTGGCTAGCATCGCCATCGGCAGCGACAGCCGCATCGTTCGCGCGGTCCCGTGGCTTGGGTCGTGGAGCAGCCAGCAGCGGTTCATGGTCGCGCTGGGCTTGTTCGTTGCAGCGATGGCGATCCGCTCGGCGCTGCTGATTGCACGCGACACTTTGCTCGCGCGCCTCGAAGCCGATTATGAGGTTAGCTTGCGCCTGCGTGCGGCGGCGACGCTGGCGCGTCGCGGCTGGCCGTTCGCGAGCTCGATCGGTCAATCGGGGATGCAGTCGCTGCTGCTGAACGATGTGCCGAGGGCTGGCGAGGGCGCCGCCTATGTCCAGCAGACCGCCGTTGGAGCGACGATGCTGCTGGTGCAGATGGCGGTCGCCTTCATCCTCTCGCCCGCATTGACGATCGTTGCGATCGCCTCGCTCGCGATCGCCGGAGTGGTGTCGTCGAGATTCATTCATCGAAGCGCGCGCCGGGGCCTCGCGATCAGCGGTGCGATGGACGAAAGCGCCGGCTCAGGTTTCCGGCTTCACGCGGGCCTGAAGGCAGCGCTCGCCCAGGGCGCCGTGCCTGCGTTCCTCGCAGAATACCGAGTCAGCCTGTCGCGGACGGCTCGCCAGATGTCGGACTTGGCGCGCGATTATTCCGCGTCGCAGCAGCTGACGGCATTTGGAGCGGCTGTGGTTGCGGCGCTGCTGCTGCTGATCGGCGTGCGGGTCCTCGCTCTGCCCTTTGCGGTCCTGGTCACAAGCCTCGTCGTGTTCGCGCGGATGAACGGGCCCGTGCAGATGCTTCAGAACGGCGCCGTCCGCGCGTCGGCATTTGCCCCGGCATTCGCGGCCATTGAGGAGCGCCTTGGGCGGCTGGATTGGACGCTGCCCCAGCATAGGCCCGTGGCGAAAATGTCCTGGAAGGAGCTGAAGCTCGACCGCGTGCGCTACGAATATGTTCAAGGCTTGGGCATCGCCAACGCGTCGCTGGTCCTCGAGCAAGGCGAGTGGCTCGGGATCGGCGGCCCATCCGGCGCGGGCAAGACAACCCTGATGGACCTCGTTGCGGGGCTGCTGTCGCCGGAGACCGGCACCGTGGAAGTCGACGGCCGCAAGCTGGAAGGCGAAACACTCGAGCGCTGGCGCGCGTCGATCGCCTATGTCGGCCAGGAGGGAAGCGTCTTCAACGACAGTGTCCGCGGCAACCTGCTTGCCGAAGATGTCAGAGCAACCGAGGAAGAGCTGTGGGACGCACTCGAGCGGGTCGGCCTGGCTGAGCGGGTGCGCGCCTTTGCCGCAGGCCTCGATGAGAGCGTTGGCGATCGCGGCAGCCACCTTTCGGGCGGCGAACGCCAGAGGCTGGCGATCGCTCGCGCGCTTTTGCGGAGGCCGACCCTGCTCATCCTCGACGAGGCGACATCGGCGCTCGATCCCGCGGGCGAAGCCGAAATCATCGAACGGCTGAAGGGATTGGACCCTCGGCCCGCGGCGCTGGTCGTCGCACACCGCGAATCGACCCTCAGTCATTGCGATTCGGTCGCCCTGATCCAACATGGAGTCGCGGGCGTCCCCGCCCAGGTCGTTTTGCGCGCGAAACGACCGTCAGCACGGGTTAACGTCGGCGGGAGTACACAAGAGCGATGAGGAAGATGGGCATGAACCGGAACGCCAAGAGCGCGCTGATGATCGGGGCGGCCGTGCTTATCGCGACCGCAGCGTTGACGACCGCTGCCCAGGCGCAGGCCAAGCCGCAGGACCAGCGCACGCCGAAGGGCTGGAGCTACGACATCCAGGACGGCAGGCGCGTGCCCAAGGGCAACCGCGTGACCAATCCCGACGGCAGCTGGCGCGAAGAGCAACGCCAGGGCAATTGCGTCACCATCAAGGAGCGCTCTGCGACTGGCGAATATAAGGAGACGCGCCAGTGCAACCCGGTCAATCCGGGCTGAGACGCGCCTCCTAGACCTATTTCACCTCGGTAAAGCTGCCTTTGGGGCGCTGCTTGATCACGCAGTCGGGAAGCCCTGATCCCGGAATATCCTTGCAGTCGCGAACCTGCGCGCCGCCGTCCGGGCCGGCAAAGATCGCCCAATCACGGGGCGAGCCCTTCGGGTACTCGCAGTGGGCCATCCACATATCGAGGTTCTTCCATTCGCCGACGAACCCGGCGTCCGTGACTCGCCCGCAGGTGTAGCCGGCGTCGTAGATCGCGCGCTTGAGGCCGATCGCCAGGTTGAAGGCGTCGAGGGTCTTCAGCTGGTCCTGCTCTGCCGAACGGACCTTGATCTGCGGCCCGTTGGTGGTCGCCTGCTGGCTCGTGCCGCTATCACAGGCGGCAAGGGCAAGAGCAGTGAACAAAGCGACTGAGCATTGGATTCGCATCGGTTCCTCCTTCAATCCGAATAACGAATCTTGACGCGAGAGGCTGCGGCGCGGGCGCGGTCGACCGCTTCCTCGGCGGTTTCGCCGCGCGCGAGCGCAACGCCCATGCGGCGGTTCGTGAGAGTCTTCGGCTTGGCGAAGATGCGCACATCCATCGGCCGCCCCGGTGCACCGAGAGCAAGCGCGTCGGCAATACCATCAAAGGAGAACTCGTCGCTCTCCTGCTCGGCCAGGATCACCGCCGAAGCCGATGGGCCCGCAAGCTCGATCGACGGGATCGGCAGCTCGAGGATCGCCCGCAAGTGAAGCTCGAACTCGTTCGGAAACTGCGAAATCAGGGTAACCATTCCGGTGTCGTGCGGGCGCGGGCTCAATTCCGAGAAGATCGCCTGGTCGCCGCGGACGAAGAACTCGACGCCGAACATGCCATAGCCGCCGAGCGCCTCGACGACCTTGCGCGCCTGGAAACGCGCGGACTGTAGCGCCTCTCTTGGAATTGCCGCCGGCTGCCAGCTCTCTCGATAGTCGCCGAGCTCCTGCCGGTGCCCGACCGGAGCGCAGAAGATGACGCCGTCTTTCGTCGCGACGGTCAGCAAGGTGATCTCACTGTCGAAGTCGACAAACTCCTCGACGATCACCCGCGGCCGATCGCCGCGCATCTTCTCGACGGCATAGTCCCACGCTCTTCCTACATCCTCCGCCTTCTTCGCCGTGCTCTGGCCCTTGCCCGAGCTCGACATGACCGGCTTGATCACGCAGGGAAGGCCCACCTCTTGAGCCGCTGTCTCGGCTTCCTCGCGGCTTTCGGCAAAGCGATATTTGCTGGTGACGAGCGATAGCTCCTTCGCAGCAAAATCGCGGATGCCGTCTCGGTTCATGGTCAGCTGCACGGCCTTCGCCGACGGTGCGACCCGC
>JAICSX010000057.1 GCA_025936675.1 Sphingomonas sp. | reverse complement strand
TCACGAATTGACCATCCGCCGAAAGTCCGAGCGGATGCAGCCGCAGACGATGAAGGTGCTGGTGGCGCTCCACGACAAGAGCGGGCAGGTCGTCACCCGTGACGAGCTCGTCGACCGCTGCTGGGATGGGCGGATCGTCAGCGAGGATGTGATCAACCGATGCATCCTGCTGCTTCGCCGGTTCGCCGAGGAAAGCCGCGGCTTCCGGATCGAAACGGTGCCGCGAGCCGGCTATCGGCTGATCGAAGCGCCCGCGGCTGCGTCTTCGCGAGACAAGGCCGGCATCGCCGCAGCGGTCGCTGTTGCCGTCGGCTTTGCTGCACTTGGAACATGGTGGTGGACGAGCCGGCCGCAGCCGAGTCAAGGACGTCCCCCGGCGCCGAACATTTCGGTGATGCCATTCACCGCTGAGTCGTACGACCCGCTGGCCCGGCAGGTGGCTGAGGCGGCTCCGGTTTCCGTGGAACATATGATGGGTGAAAGCGGCTTTGCGATTGTTCGCGATGATCCGCCTACAGCGACCAGTGCCGGTCCAAGCGACTATGTGCTGACGGGCAAAGTGCGGCGCTCGGCAAATTCAGTGGACGCGACTGTTCAGCTGACTGCCAAGCAGGATGGCACGATCGCATTCACACACGATTTCAGCGCACCGATCGATAAGGCGGCGGACCTGCCCGACCGAATCGGCGCGACCCTAGTTACGGAACTCGGCTGGGCTGGCGCCGCGATGGTCCTTGACCCCGCGGAACATCTTAGCCCGCAGATCCGATCGGAACTGATGAGTGCGATACGGCTGACGATCGAGGGCGAAGACGGTCTCCGCGCGTATCAGCTCAACAGACATGCGGCGATGGTTGCTCCCGATGCCGCATTTCCACAGCTCTCGCTGGCAATACTAACCGGCGGAGCGCTCTCGTCCCTGCCGCCTGGGGAGCGCTCGGAAGCGCTTTTGCTCGGACGTCGCGCAAGCGAGCGCGGGCGCAAACTCGCTCCGGAATTCGGGGACGCGTACATTTCGTGGTGCGGCCTCCACAGTCCGGTGAGAATGACCGAGTGCGATGCTCATCTGCGCCACGCGCTGGAGATGGATTCTCGATCGTCTTCAGTCCCGGGGTTCTTCAGCTTCTTGCTTCACGACGCCGGGATGATCAACGAAGCGCTGCAGCTTGCGCGCCAATCGCTTGCCAATGACCCATATCGGCCGCCGAAGATGCGGCAGATGATGCGGATGCTCGAGCTCACCGGCGACAGCAGCGAGGCCGAGCATATCTACCGAACGGCCATACGACTTTGGCCAGATCAGGACGGAATGCGGGGCAATCGCTTCGCTGGGATGGCTGAGCGCGGAAACTATGCAGGCATGGCCGCGCTTGCTGCACCCGTTTTCGGTGGTCCGATCGTGGATCCCGCGGCGTTCAATTCTCTCCTTGCTGCGCAGCGCAGGCATGACCTCGCTGGTGCCGAGCGCGCCTGCGACACCAAGAACCTTAGCGACTTCACCTTGGGCATGTGCATGAACATCCTCGCCGATCTTGGCGACCGCGACCGTGCCTTTGCGCTTGCAAGCGAACTTTATCCCGCTGCCGAGGCGCCGCCCCGGGAGGACAAGGATGCATACTGGCTGGCGCACCCCGATGGGTTTGACAAAGCGTTCCTGACTGGGCCTGCGGGCAAGTCGATGCGCGCGGATCCGCGGTTCTTGCCGCTAGCCGACAAGCTCGGCCTCCTCGAATATTGGCGCAGCGGCCGGATGCCGGACTTTTGCATCAAGGATCATGAGCCCGTCTGCGCAAGGATCAGCAGCAAGACGAACTAAGCGCAGACGGGGCCGATTTGCGGATTGCGCCGCTGCAACTATGGCGCAAGCGATGTCGGAGTCACTTAGCATTGACCAGGATCAGCGTTGGGCGTTCATCGTCGGCGCGCCGCGTTGCGGGACGACGTCGCTTTCCAAATATCTCCGCGAGCATCCGCAAGTCGGCTTCGCACGGATCAAGGAGCCGCATTTCTTTGCGCAGCACGATCTTACGGAGGTCCCGGAGCAAGAGCTTCGCGAGACGGTGCAGCGCGAATATCTCCATCGCTACTTTCGCGGCCGCGAGGACTCTCCCCTGCTCGCCGAAGGGTCGGTCAGCTATCTCTATTTTCCCCAACAGCTGAAGGCGGTGCTGCGGCTGTGGCCGCGCGCGAAGTTCATCATCGCGGTGCGCAATCCGCTGCAGATGATCCCATCGCTTCACCAGCGCCTGATTCACAATGGCGACGAGAAGGAGCGGAGCTTTCGGAAGGCGTGGGACCTGGTTCCGGAGCGGCGCTCCGGCCGCTCGCTGCCGGCGCGCTGCGCCGACCCGCGCCTGCTCGACTATTGGAATATCGGGCTGCTCGGAAAGCATGTCGAACACTTCATCGAAGCTGTCGGGAAAGAGCGCTGCTTCATCTCCGTTTTCGACGATCTGGCGAACGATCCGGTTGGCCAGTACCGGCGCTTGCTCGCTTTTCTCGGGCTCGACGATGACGGCAGGAGCGATTTTGGCGCGAACCGGGAAAGTAAGGGCGTCAAGCTCATTTGGCTTCAACGATTGCTGATGCGGCCGCCGAGGCGCGCGATCAAGGTTCTGGCGAGCCAGAACTACCAGGAGCGCTTTGACGTCGATAAGCCGCCCAAGCCAATCGCCGAGCGGGTGCTGAATTTGCGCAAGCACTTGCTCGAATGGAATCAGGCGCCGTCGCGCAGGCCCGACATGAACGCCGTGCTGCTTGCGGACATGAAGGACAAATTCCGCGACGACGTCGCGCTGCTGTCGCGCGTCATCGACCGCGACCTCAGCCACTGGATCGACGGCTGAGCTATTCGTTGCGGGTGAGCCGTTCGAGCGCGCTTTCCATCCTCAGCGCAAGGCGTTCGACCTCGAGGTTGAGCTCCTTGAGCTCCTCGACGGGATCGTGTTGTTCGCCTGCGCGCTGTTCCTCAGGCACGCTCTGGAGCAAGGCCGCGCTCAGCACTGCGGGTGAGATCGGCAGGTTGAACTGGCAGCCATAATATTCCCCGCTGTTCCAGACGATCGCGCCCTTGATCCGGCCAGCATTTGGAAGCTCGACTTCGAACTCCGCGCCGACGAGCATCGGAACCGAAGTCTCGAGCAGCGCCCCGGTCAGCGAAAGGTCATGGATGGTGACTGGCGCACCGCCGGCGGCCGCGCCCAGCCTCAGCGCTCGTCGAACCGAACGGCGGCGGTCGCCTTCCGGCTCCCGTTCCTCGAAATAAGCTAACATCGGCATGGGTGCGTCTCCCTGAGAAAGGCAGTGCCGAGCCGATGGTTAAAAAAGGGTAACTGTTTCGGACCCGCGCCGCCGAGCCGTTGTTGGCAACCGTTGAGCGCCGACAATTTCAACGATGCGGCCATTTCCCTTTGATGAATGACGGTTATTGATCGTCTTGAGGGAAGGGGGTCGATGTTCGCTGCCGTTCAGCCCACAATTGTCGCTCCTGCCCCGGCGGATCAGCGCGATGTCATCGAGATCGTCGGCCAGCGCCAAGGCGAGGCGCTGAAGATCGACCGCCGAAGCTATCACGTGCAGCAGAATCCCTACACCGCGCAGAAGGACAGCATTCAGCTGCTTCGCGGACTTCCTGCCGTGACGGTCACTCCGGACGACGAGATCCAGCTGCTCGGTAGCGCGGGCGTCACCATCCAGGTCGACGGACGAACGGTCACGAACCCGAACACCATCGCTTATTTGCAGACGCTGAACGGCAGCGACATCGACCGCATCGAGATCATCACAAATCCGTCGGCCCAATATTCGGCGACCGGGACGGGCGGAATTATCAACTTCGTGCTTCGAAGAAAGCAGGCAAACGGCGTGTCCGGCAACGCGAGCAGCGAGGTAACCAGCCTCGGTCGTGTCAACTTCGACTCGAGCGTCAAATCCAAGCAAGGCAAATGGACGTACGAGTTCCACGCCGGCGGTCGGGTTGGGACTGGGTCCCGTTCGACCTATCATAAGCTGCGCAGTGTCGAGGCGCGGGCGGGCGGTCCCGCCACAATCAATAGCGAGAATGGAGGGGGTCCAAGCCGAGGATCGGAAGGCGAAGGCAGCGCCAAAATCTCCTATGAGCTTGATCCGGGGACGACACTCTCGCTCGATTTTCTCGGCGCGGCATGGAGGGATTCTAGCACCAACCACGCAGAATTCGTCGGACTGACACCGGACTTTCTGTCATTCCGGGAGCGGCAGCGCTTTACCACGAATGCGTCGTTCCTCGCCTCGACGCTGGCGTTCAACCACAAGGGCGCGAAGGAAGGCGAAACGCTAACGGCAAGCCTTCGTGTCTATGGCAGTCCGGACCAACGTGAACGCAACTCGGCCGATTTCAGCGACGGCGGAAATCTTCTCGTCGACAAGGACAAGCATTTCCTGACCGCGGACGGTCAGGTCGACTGGCAACATCCCATGGGCAAGGGCGAGATCTTGTCGATCGGCGGCCTGTGGAACTACTCTCGGATGCGCGAGGAATATGCGTTCGCCAGCACCAGTATCCCGCTTGGGTCCGCCGCCACTGATCGATTCCAGGGGATCGAAGACACACTCGCCGCTTACGCGACCTTGCAACAGCCGCTCGGCGCTTGGACAATCATGCCAGGCGCGCGGATCGAGCGGAACAGCCGCCACGTCACCAGCCCGGGGCAGCCGAAGGTCGACGCCGCGCGAACCTACTTCTTCCCAACGTTGCACGTGCAGCACGCGCTCGGCAAAACGGTCAACCTGACGCTGAGCTACAGCAAGCGCATCGACCGGCCGCAGCTCAACGACCTACGTCCATATCCGCTCGTTCAGGACGTGCTGACGATCAAACTCGGTAATCCGCACCTCAGGGATCAGCTAACCGATTCCTACGAGCTCAATCTGCAATACCAGCGCAAGAAGGTCAGCGCCGGTCTGATCGTGTACGACCGCGAAACGCGCAATCTCGAGAGCTCGGACTACAGTGTCGTCAGCGGGGTAAATGTCTTCCGGCTGATCAATTCCGGAACCCGGCGGGACCGCGGCGCGGAGATCGATCTAAGCACGCCGATCATCAAGCGCGTGAAGCTAAATGCCAGCCTGAACCTTTTCGACGAACGCGAACCCGTCGGCACCGCCGCTGGCGCGAGGAACGAAAGCGCGTTCCGATACACGACTAACGCGACTCTCGAATGGGACGGGCCAGATCGCCGCAAGGTGCCGGGCGATATCTTCGAGCTGCAGTGGCTTTACATCAGTCCCGTGCGGCAGTTCCAAGTGCACAACTTCGCTTGGAACTGGCTCAGCCTGTCCTACACGCACAGCTTCAGCCACACGCTTTCGGTCACCGCGACTCTCAAACATGAAATGGGCGTTGGGCACCGCCTGCTCGCACCGCTGGTGCAGGAATATTTCGCCGAGCATCGCCCTGCCGAGTTCAAGGTGAAGCTGCTCAAGGCCTTCGGAAATTCGAAATGACGCTGAAGCTAGCCCTTGGGCAGCCGCTGCTTGAGCTCGTTGACCTCCCAATAATCGTTGCGGCTGAAAGGAAGCAGCGCCTGAAGCGCCGCATAGGTGCTTCGGCCGAGGGCGCGGCGGAGGCCGTCGAGCTCTGCGATTGCCGCGCGAATTTGCGCAGGATCGAAGGCTGCGTCGCCTTCGGCTTCCTCGATCATCGTCTCCTCGGCCTCGGCGACGAGCCACGCCTGCAGTTCCCAATAGCGGCGGATCCGTTTCGCAGATTCGGGATCGAGCCGCCCTGCTAGAGCGCCTATCTTTTTCCCGGCCGATCCGTCGGGCCATCGCCCGGCGCGTAGGGCTTCGAGTTGGATCTTGTGATCGGCATATTCCGCTTTCAGCCAGCGTTCCGCCTCGGCGGTGCCGAAGCTGAGAATTGCGATCAATGCGATCGGAGCGACGAGCACCGACCCCAGCATGGCGATCAGCGGGCGGTCGGGGAACTGATTGAACGCCATGTGCAGCGCGACCGCGATTCCGTAGCCGGGAATGAACCACAGCAGGCTGAAATCATAATTCGCCGCCGCCTGGCGCGTTGCGCGTTCGGCGAATTCATGGGCGATCGCCGCCAGGATTGCGAGCGTTGTGCCGTGCATGATGGCCGTTCCGAACCCGCGCACGAGCCAGGTGCCGGTCGCGTAGTTCGGGAAGATCGTCAGGTAGATGATGTTCTCGATGACTGAAAAACCGGCGCCGATCGCAAAGCCGGAGATGACGGCGTCCAATTTGTAGCCGATGCGATTCATCCGGAAGAGCGCGATCATGATTGCCGCCTTGATCGCCTCCTCGATCCATGGCGCAACGAAACGGCTGTACGACGAGAAGCCGATCGGAAGAGCGTCGAGGAGTCGTCCGCTGACCGGGTAAGCGGCAATCGCGCCGACGCCTCCAAGTACGAGAAGAACCAGCACTTCCTTCAAGCTCATCAGCTTGAATGCATCGAGCCAGACGAACACGCCGAGCAGCACCAGAACCGGAACCAGCGCGACGCTCCAGTGCAGGGCTTGGGTCAGGAGCAGGGTCATGGCCTCACATGATCTTAAGCGATGCGAGCCATTCCGTCTTGCGATAACGGCCGTCGCGCCAGCCCGATGCAGCGCCGACCGACAAGACCATCGGCAGCCTCAGCGCCACGGTGAAGTTGAGGTCGAGCTGCGCGCCCAGATCGGCGTAGTGATGGCCGGACTTGTCGGGCGCCTCGGTCGCCATTCCGCCTCCGAAAATCGCCGGACGGATATAGCTGAGGAAGAAGGCCGGAGTCCCAACCTCGGCGAAGCGGATCGGCGGCAGGTTCACTTCGCCGGTCAGCTTGGCGAAGCGGCGCGCGGCGATCTCGTCGATCGAGAAACCGGGGAAGCTCTCGACCTCGCGGTAGCGCTTCTCCGGGCGGTTATCGACATAGTTGTTGCGGAAGGAGCCGAAGTAGAAGGCGGCAAGCGGGCTCGAGCGCTCTCCGCCGACGGTCCCCGCGTGGACGTAGATCCACACCGAGCTGTTGGGCAGCGGCAGCGGGACGCCATAGTCGATGCCACCATAGAGCCGCGGGAAAGCGTGGTTCTGGGCATAATCGAGATCGCCGATCAGCCGCAGCGCAATGCCCTTCTCGTGATCGACTCCGCCCAGCGACTTCCGGAAATTCTCGTACTTGCCGCCGATCTCGAGCGATTCGATGTTGCTCGGGCTCGGGATGTTCTGCGCGTTCGGCAGCCGCTCAAGTCCCGTGTACACCGCTGCTGAGGCGAACAGGTCGAGCTGGCGCGGCGGGTCGTAGACGAGCGCGCGGTCATATTTGACCACGAGATTGTCGCCCCGGAGGCTACGCTCGACCGGACCGAACAGGTCGTAGAAGTCGGCTCCGTTGTGCTGGTACTTGACGTCCCAGTTCAGCGTCTTGAGCTCCGCGGTCGCGTGGAACCGGTCGCGCGTCGGCAAATGTCCGAACGGCGTTACCGCGAGCGTTGCATTGATCTGGTTGAACTGAAGCGGGTCTTCCCAGTGGAAGAACCAGCCGGGCGAGAAATCACCCTTATATCCTTCGACGATAGGGTAGGTGGCGGCGAAGTGCCGCTCTCCCGCGGCGCTATACTTGCCGCGTCCGGTGATCAGCTGGTCGAGCGGGACCTTGGCCGGTGAACCGACGCCCCAGGTCTTCAATTCGGGATGGGTGTTGACCAGGCGAGTGCCGAGAAATTCGACATTGCCGAGATCCTCCCGAACCTCGGGTTGCAAGCGCACCGGCTGCAGGCCCTCGCCGCTGTAATCATAAGCGATGAGCGACCCGTCCGGCTGGAGCAACGGCCGGAAGAAGCCGGTCGACGCATTGCTGACCGCATCATATTTGCCGGTGGCGATGTCCCAGCGGAACACGTTCGACGCGCCGGTATAATAGGACGTACCGTACATCGTCTTGCCGTCGGGAGCGAAGGTGAAGCCTTCGGGTACAGACGGCGGCAGGGAGAGGCGCGCGATCTCCACAGGATCGGAGTCCGGCTGAAGCGAATCCATGCGCCACACGCGGACCGACTGGTCGGCATTCACTTCGCCGAACGAGGCAGAAATCAACGTCCCGTCGGGAGAGACGTCGAGGTCGAACGGGATCTGTCCGTACTTGAAGGTGTGGACCTGGTAGAAATTACGGTACGGAGCGGGGATCCTGACGATGGTCGCAAATCCGTTCTGGTGACGGATTCCCCACAGCGATTTGTCCTGCGCATCGAAGGCGATGTCGCCAATGCGCGCATCGCGCAGCAGCATGTGTTTTTCACCGGTATCGACATTGACCGACAGGATGTCGCGGAAGGCGTTGTTGTCCTCTGTATAGAAAGCTGTGCGCGTGCTCGGATCGAAGGCAAGGCTGGTCACCTTGTAGAGCATCATGCCCTTGATTTCCTGGAGCTTGGTCAGCGTGCCAGTCGCAAGGTCCATGCGTCCGACGAAGCCGATGGTTCCAGGATAACGGAAAGCGGCGATGAGACTGTTGGTCTTCGGATCGACGAAGCCGCGCGAGATCGAGCCCAGCCCGCGGGGACTTAGCTTTTGAGCTTGCGTCAGCGGATATTTCGAGAGCCGGGCGAGGTTTTCCTGCTGGAATTTCTGTTCGAACGCGATCCAGTCGTTCCACGCCGCGTCGAGCGACTTGCCGAAGACCTGTTTGAACCGGGCGGCGTAGAAAGCCTTGCTGTCCTCCGGGCGGCTCTGCCAGGCGACCACCTTGTCCGGCCCGTACGTGAGCGCAAGGTAGGACATGAATCGCGTGCCATAGAGATAGTCGTTGACGCCGACCTGATAGTCGACGGCGACGCCTTCGGATTCGAGGCCGAGCGGCGAGAAGAAGCGGTCGTGGTCGCGCACCTTGGCGCGCCATACCATCTCGTCGAATCCCCCCTGCGCACGTCCGAGGCCGCCAGCCATCCACGTTTCGAAGAAGACCGCACCGCCCTCGAGATACCAGCGCGGCGCGTTGGTCCGCGGCGCCGACAGGTAATTCCACAACATCGACTCCGGATGGTCCTGGAGGGGCATCGGTTTGCCGTGGAGGAACTTGCGCCAGAATGCGTCCTTGCTGTTCCACACGTCCATCTGCGCGACGTGCGCGACTTCGTGATTGTTCAGCGTGAAGAAGCGCTCGCCGGGAGAGAAGGTCTCCATCGTGAGGCTGAGCGGAGCAACGTCGAGCAGCACCGCGTCATTCGGCGAAGCACGCGCTGCCGCGTTGCCATAGTCGCCGAAGTCCTTGAGCAGGACGGTGATCCGCTCCCACGGCTTCCAATGAAACATCTTCTCGTGGAATTGCAGCGAGTTCGTGAAGGCTCGCCCGACATAGGGCGTGAGATAGGTTTGCGCCGGATCGAAATAGAGCAGCTCGAGGTCGCGCGTGTCCATTTCGCTCAAGTTGATGCCCGACGCATCCTGCGGGACATGCGCCGGGCCGTGGTTCACGGGCTGAGGCTGCGGCGGCGGTTCAGGCTTGGGTTCCTGAACCGTCGTCGTGTCGGGCTGGGCCGGAGGCGGTGTTTGCTGCGCCTGGGCAAGCGCTGGCGCGGCTGTCCCGCACAGCGCGATCCCAATTGCAACGGCCAGGAATTCACGCGGCCGCGCCCCTGCCCCCCTCATGACCCCCCTTCAGGCGCGAAAGCGCCGGTACTCAGTTGCCGCTGTTAACGGCGTTCGCGAACTGACTCGACTGCGCCGCCGTCGCGAAGGCGGACATACCGACCAGGTTATGGAAATTCGCGTCCTGACCAAGACGCGCGAACGCGCCCATGTTCTGCGCAAAGAACGACAAGGCCTGCGGCTCGCTTGCGAGGCGTGCGAAAGCACCCGCGTTCTGCGCCATCGCTGCAACCGCCTGCGGGTAGGCTGCTGCCATGCGCGCCATTTGCGGATCGATTCCCCGGGCCGCCGCTGCCGCCACCTGGATGTTCAGCGCCTGCGCCGCCTCGGCCGCAGCGCCGATGGCCCGCGCGTTGGCCCCCGCCTTGTCGAAGGCGCTCGCACTTCCGCCGATTGCCTGGAGCGTCCTGGAGGCGAAGACCTGGTTGAACGACGCGTCGAGCGAAATGGCGCGCAACGCCGCCGCGTTCTGATTGAGCGCCTGGAAGAATCCAGCGTCGGTCTTCAGCGCATTCATCGCCCGAACGTCGCCTGCGAGCGCCGCGAAGGCTGCGGGCTGCTTGGCCATGACTCCATTTGCCGCTCCGGCATTCCGGGCGGCCGCCTCGAAGGCATTCACGTCGCCTGCATAGCGGGCAAAGGCAGCGCCGTTCTGCAGCATGAGCTGAAGCGCCGGCTGATGCGCCGAGAGCGCGTCGAACGCGGCCCCATGGCTCATGATCATCGCGAAGGCTGCAGGCTGCGAGGAAAACACTCTAAATGCTTCGGCATTCTTGAGCAGCGCGTCGATCGCCTGCGGGCTGCCGTGCAGGGCCGCATCGATCGCCTGAGCCTTGGTAATGCTCGCATTGAGCAAATTGCCGTTGCGCGCGAGTCCTTCGAACGCTGGCGCGCTGGACGCGATCGCATTGATCACGTTCTTGTTGAACGCCGATCTGAAGTTGGCGTCCGATGAGGCGACCTGATCGAACGCCTTCGCATTGTCACGGAGGGAAGCGAAGAAGCCCGGATCGCCCTTCAAGACGTTCATCGCGGCGGAATCGGCAG
>JAICSX010000056.1 GCA_025936675.1 Sphingomonas sp. | reverse complement strand
GCCAAGAGCATCGAGCTGATGCTCGGGACCGAAGGCTTCAACGTCTATACGACCGATCTCGGGGAAGAGGGCCTCGATCTCGGAAAGCTCTATGATTACGACATCATCCTTCTCGACCTGAATCTCCCCGACATGCACGGCTATGACGTGCTCAAGAAGCTCCGCACCGCGAAGGTTTCGACGCCGGTGCTGATCCTTTCGGGCATTGGCGAAATGGACAGCAAGGTTCGCGCGCTCGGCTTCGGCGCCGACGATTATGTGACTAAGCCGTTCCACCGCGATGAGCTGGTCGCCCGCATTCACGCGATCGTCCGCCGGTCGAAGGGGCACTCTCAGTCAGTCATCCGCACCGGCAAGCTCGCCGTGAACCTCGACGCTAAGACTGTCGAAGTCGACGGCGCGCGCGTGCACCTGACCGGCAAGGAATATGCGATGCTGGAGCTGCTCTCGCTCCGCAAAGGCACGACGCTCACCAAGGAAATGTTCCTCAACCACCTTTATGGCGGGATGGACGAGCCCGAGCTCAAGATCATCGACGTATTCATCTGCAAGCTCAGGAAGAAGCTGAGCCTGGCTTGCGGCGGCGCCAATTACATCGAGACGGTGTGGGGCCGTGGCTACGTGCTTCGTGAAGCCGACGAAGGCGAAGCCGCCGAGCCGCAGGCCGCAGTCGCTTAGTTCTCCCAACAGGGGCAACAGGGAGAAGGCGGGGCGCCCAACAGTGCCCCGCCTTACTTTTATCGTCGCGCGGCCTTCCCGAAGAGCCAAGCGGAGACCAGGAACGGCAAAGCAATCGCGAGCGACCCGACTGCGGTGACGAGAAGATTGCCGCCCTCGGCATCCGCTTCGTGGATCATCGCGAGACGAAGGGCGACAATGAGCGCTGCCGCAGTCGCCAGCATCGCCGCCATCATCCCCTTTGGCCGCAGCCTGGCGAACGCGGAGCCGAGGACACCGACCAGCAGGGCAAGATAGAAGGGATAATCGTAGGGCGTGTGCTCATGCCCAACCGCGAGATTGGCCCAAACGATGAGGAAGGCGCCCCCGACCGCAGCCATCACGCCGAGCTTGTAAGCGATGCTGCCGCCACGCCGAACCGCCAGCTCGACGATCCCGCACACTACGGCGAGTAATGTCCCCATCACCACGAAGTCGGACGCGGTCCAGTTGACCTCGCTCGTAAAGCGCATCGCTGCGAACGGGACCAAGAGCAGCAGCGCGCAGCCACCCCACAGGAGCAGGGTCCAGCGGCTTCCGCCTCGGTGTCTCGTCATTTGCCCATCTGTTGCCATTCGTCTGTCTCCATGCATGACTACATCACCCGTGTGCCGACAATTCCGCTGAAGGGCATGAGCAAAGGATGAGGTTTCGCTGAAAAATGGCTGGAAGCTTCGTCTTCGAGCATTTCGTGCTGGATCCCGAGGACCGTCAGCTGAGGCGCGGCGCCGAGGCGGTCGAGCTTAACGGGCGCTATTTCGATGCCCTCGCCTTGCTTGTCCGCGAGCAGGGTAAGCTCGTCTCCAAGGACCGCTTCCTCGACGAGGTCTGGCGCGGCGTCCCGGTGACCGACGAGGCTCTGACCCAGTGCGTGCGCACGCTTCGTCGGCAACTGGGGGACGATGCCGCCAGGCCGCGGTTCATCGAGACGGTGCCCAAGCACGGCTACCGCTTCATCGCGCCAGTGGATTGCCTCGACGTTGACGCGCCGCGCGCCGTCCGCACTGCATCTCCCGCTTGGCAGGGTCCCCTCATCCTGGCGATCGCCGGGACGATCGGCGGCGGCATCGCCGGCTTCATCGGCGGGCTGCTCTACGGCTTTATCGGCGCGTCACAGCCGCTCCAGCCGGGCATGGGGGCGGCTTCAATCGTTCTCGTGTTGCTGTGCATTACGATTCTCGTCGCTCTGCTCGGCGGAGCCGGCGTTGCGACGGGGCTCGCGCTAACGCGACGGCACGGGGCCTGGGTCATTGCCGGAGGCGCGGGCGGCGGCCTCGTCATTGGCGCAACCGTCAAATTGCTCGGACTCGACGCCTTCAGCCTGCTCGTCGGCCAGTCGCCGGGCGACATCACCGGAGCGTTCGAAGGCTTGATCATCGGGGCCGGAACGGGCGTTGGCGGATGGCTTTCGCGGCGGACGGCATCCGTGCGCCAGAGCGGCTTGCAGGCGGCGCTGTGCGGCGGCATCGCGGGGCTCGCGGTCGCGTTGCTCGGAGGCAGGATGATGCTGGGCAGCCTCGACCTGCTCGCCAAGCAGGTCCCCGGTTCGCGGCTGCGGCTCGATCACATCAGTCAGCTGCTCGGCGAGGCGTCGTTTGGACCGGTGACGCGGACCGTCACGAGCGTCCTAGAAGGGGCGTTATTCGCTGCCGGGGTTGTCAGTGCGATGGCGCTGGCAGAACGCGATTGGGAGCGCGGAGCGCGGACACTCTAAGCGTCGATCAGCAGACGCCGCCGGCTCCGCCGAGCTGGGAGCTTCACTGGATCAGTGAACGGCAGGTCGCCTTGCTCGTCGTCCATTCTCCGCCAGCCGTCTCGGCCGAGCCTTTCGAGCGGCCGGAACCCCGTCTTGTACGCCATTCGGCTCGAGCCCTCGACCCAATAGCCGAGATAGACATACGGCAGGCCAGCGCGTGCGGCGCGGATGATATGATCGAGGATGATGTAGGTTCCGAGCCCCTTGCGCGCGCTCGGGCCGACATCGAAGAAGCTGTAGATCATTGACAGGCCGTCGCTCTGTTGGTCGGTCAGGCACGCACCGACGAGGTTGCCGGGACGGCCTTTCACCGATGGCTCGCGATATTCGACCACGCAGGTGTGGACCGGCGTCTGCTCGACCATGTCGGCGAAATCGCCTTCATCCATCTCGGCCATCCCGCCGCCGGGATGACGCGCAGCGAGGTAGCGACGAAGTAGCTGATATTGCTCATCGGTCGTCCACGGCTTGCACGCGCTGACCTCGAGGTCCGCATGGCGCCGCATCAGCTTGCGCTGTGTCGCCGTGCCCTCGAACTCAGCCGCGAGGACACGCACGGAAATGCAGGCCGAGCAGTCGATGCAGCTGGGACGGTAGGCGACCGATTGGCTGCGGCGGAAGCCGATCCTTCCGAGCGCCTCATTGAGCTCGCTCGCGTGACGGCCGCTGAGCTCAGTAAAAACCTTCCGCTCGACCTTGCCCGGAAGGTACGGGCACGGGCTCGGATTGGTCACAAAAAATTTGGGAAAGCGAAATGGTGCGCTCACCCGCGGCCTCGCTCAAATAGTTACGCAACTCTTTATGCGGCCGGTTAACGCCGAAGAAAAGACTTCGGGTGCGTCAAATTCGACCGGTGTCCCAATCTGTGTCGCCAAGCGACATGGGAATGGCGGCGAACCCTACGCAATAATCAGTCGAGCGAGGCGCGTTCGACGCGAAATCCCGCAGCTTCGAGCCTCGCGACGACATCGTCGATCGACTGCGGATCGCGGGCTTCACATTCGACCTCGATCATCGTGTCCTTGGCGGGCAGCCGCGTGAAGATCCGGCTGTGGTTGATCTCGATGACGTTGACGCCCGCCTCATAAACCTTGCGCGTGATCGCGGCGAGCGCGCCCGGCTGGTCGTGGGCAGCAACGTGGAGCCTTGCGATGCGGCCCTGGCGGACGAGGTCGCGGACGAGAACATTGGCGAGAAGGTGGGTGTCGATATTGCCGCCACACAAAAGGGTTGCGACCTTCCTGCCCTTGAAGCGAGCCGAATCGGCCAACATCGCGGCGAGGCCTGCCGCGCCAGCGCCCTCGACGACGGTCTTTTCTATCCCGACGAGCATTGCGACTGCGCGCTCCAGATCACGTTCGGAGACCAGAGCAACCCCGACACTGTTCTCTTTAAGGATCCTCGACGTGAGCTCGCCGGGCTGCTTGACCGCGATGCCCTCCGCCAGCGTGTCGCCGCCCAAGGGCATGTGGCACCCTTCGATCGCGCATTTCATTGACGGGTAAAGCTCGGCCTCGACGCCGATCAGCTCGACTTCCGGCTTGATCGCGCGACAGGCGATCGACACGCCGGACATCAGTCCGCCACCGCCGATGGGAACCACGATCACATCGAGGTCCGGCGCTTCGTCCAACATTTCGAGAGCGACGGTTCCGGCGCCGGCGATGACCTGCGGGTCGTCGAACGGGTGAACGAAGACGTAACCCTTCTCGAGCGCGAGCTCGCGGGCCTTGGCGTAGGCGTCGTCGAACATGTCGCCGTGGAGCACGACCTCGGCGCCAAAGCCGGCGGTCTGCGTCACCTTCACCGTCGGCGTCGGCTCCGGCATCACGATCACAGCCGGAATGCCGAGCCGCTTCGCGTGATATGCGACGGCCTGGGCGTGATTTCCCGCCGATGCCGCGATCACTCCGCGCTGCCGCTCCTCCGGCGACAGCTGGAGCAATTTATTGAGCGCGCCGCGTTCCTTGTAGGCGGCGGTGAATTGCAGGTTTTCGAACTTCAGCCAGACCTCCGCGCCAATGACCTCTGATAGGGTCTTGCTGACCAGCATCGGTGTGCGAATCACGGCTCCATCGATGCGCTGCGCGGCCGCTCGAATGTCGTCAATGGTGGGTGGCTGGAGACTGGACGCTTGCAACATGAGCGCACCCGCTAGACCTTCCGCGCGTCCGTAACAATGCTACAGCCCTGGCGCATGAAAAGGCCGCTTCTGCTTGCGCTTTCAATAGTGCTGCTCGCTTCGCCCACGTTCGCCGAGACGCTGATCGACAATGTCAACGGATTGCAGGTCGATCCCGCAGGCCACCTGCTGCACTTCACTGGAATGATCATCCGTGACGACGGCAAGGTAGCCCGTCTGCTCCGTGCCAGCGACGCACGTCCGAAGACGGCCGTAATCGTGAATGAGCGCGGCAGGACCGTTCTTCCGGGCCTGATCGACGCGCACGGGCACGTAATGCAGCTCGGGCGCGACGCGCTTCAATTGGATCTCATCGGAACGCATTCGCTCACCGAGCTCCAGCAGCGGCTGCGCGATTACGCAGCCGCCCACCCAGATACGAAGTGGATCCTCGGCGCAGGCTGGAACCAGGAACTTTGGCCCGGCAAAAAATTTCCGACTGCCGCCGACCTCGATGCCGTCGTTCCCGACCGACCCGTGGTTCTGCAACGCGTCGACGAGCACGCGATTGTCGCGAACAGCGCAGCAATGCGCGCGGCCGGCGTAACTGCGCAGACGCCTTCGCCGCCCGGCGGCGAGATCATAAACGGCGTCTTCGTCGACAATGCAAAGGCGCTGATCAACGGGGCCATCCCTGCTCCGACGCAAGCAGAGGATGATCAGGCGTTCGCCAAGGCGCAGCAGATTCTGCTCGGTTTTGGCGTCACGGGCGTCGGCTCAATGAGCACGTCGCTCGACGACTGGAACACGTTCCGGCGCTCGGGCGAGGCGGGCACGCTCAACGTGCGGCTGATGGTCTATCTGCTCGGCCTCGATCCTCTAAAGACCATCCCGCATCCGACGCCGTGGCTGTACGGCGATCGGCTCCGCGCGGTTGGCGTGAAGTTCTTCGCCGACGGCGCGCTCGGCTCGCGCGGCGCGTGGCTGAAACAGCCCTATTCGGACAAGCCGGACACGCGCGGAAACCAGTTCCATTCCGACGCCGAACTACGCTCGGAGCAGGACACGGCCGCCGCCGAAGGATTCCAGATCGCGACACACGCGATTGGTGATGCAGCCAATGCGCAGGTGATCGGCAACTACGAGTGGCTCGACGGCAAGTACGGGCTCAATCGCCGCTGGCGAATCGAGCATGCGCAGATCGTCGATTGCGCCGACCTGCCGCGGATTGGGCGCGCGCATATCATCGCGTCGATGCAACCGACGCATCAGACCAGCGACCGGTTGATGGCCGAGAAGCGCGTTGGCCTTGACCGGCTCAAATGCGCTTACGCGTGGCAATCGATGCTGAAGACGGGCGCCAGGCTAGCGTTCGGCACCGATTTCCCGGTGGAATCGCCAAACCCGTTCCCGGGGCTCGCAGCGGCGATCAGTCGGCAGGACATCGAAGGGCAGCCGGCGGGCGGCTGGTTCCCGGAGCAGAGGCTGAGCTTCGAGCAGGCGCTGAGCGCCTATACGCGGGGCTCGGCTTACGCTGGCTTTGCCGAGGACGAGATTGGCTCACTCGATCCGGGCAAGTGGGCGGATTTCGTGGTCGTCGATCGCGATGTCAGCAAGGCCAGCGTGCCGGAGCTGTACCGAACGCGCGCGCTGGAAACGTGGGTCGCCGGAAAGAAGGTCTGGAGTCGCGGCGCTAGCGCTTTGGGAGCGCCTGAGCGCGGGAAATGAGCATCGCTGGGGTGAGCACCTGCGGCAGCTCCTCCGGCACTCTCCCGGGCGCATACCAAAGGTAGTAGGGCACGCCGGCGCGGCCGCGGCTTTCGAGGAAGCGCGTGATCGCCGGATCGCCGTTGGTCCAGTCGCCCGCGAGCACCTTCACGCCCGCCGCCTTGAACGCGTCCCGCACTTCATCGCGGTCGATCGAAGTCGCTTCATTGACCTTGCAGCTGAGGCACCAGTCGGCGGTGAAATAGACGAAGAGCGGTTTGCCTTGCCGCACGTAGCTGGCCATCTTGGCTTCGCTCCATGGCTCAGCGCCGGCGACGTTCTGCGTTGCAGTGCCGCGCTGTGGCACCATTGCGATACCAACCGCCACGAGCGCCATAGCCGCCAGCGCGGCGCCCCATGAGCCCGACTTGCCGCGCCGCTGCAGACGCCCGGCCTCGAATGCTGCGAAAAGCAGGCCGATGCTGATGGCGATGCCGATGAAAAGCACCCCTCTTCCCGCTTGCCGATCAAGCAGCCACAATGCCGCGACGGCGCTTGCAGCCATCGGAATGGCAAGGAAGCGTTTGAGGCGATCCATCCAGGCGCCGGGCTTAGGCAGCCAGCGGAGCAGCGCTGGGACGAACGCGACGAGCAGGAACGGCAGCGCTAGCCCGAGACCCAGCGCCGCGAATACCGCGACTGACCCTGCTGGCGGGAGGAGCAGCGCCGTTCCGAGCGCCGCACCAAGGAACGGACCAGCGCAGGGTGTCGCCACGAACGCCGCCAGAGCCCCCGTGCCGAAGCTTCCCGCCGGCCGCGCATTTCCGCCGAGCACAGGCAATTCGAACAGGCCGAGCAGGTTGGCCGTGATCGCGACTGCTAGCAGTAGGAGCAGCATGATGGTGCGCGGATCCTGGAGCTGGAAGGCCCAACCCGCCTCCGCTCCGGCCGCTCGGATCGCGAGCAGCACTGCGCCCAGGGCGCCAGTGCCGACAATTGCGCCGGCCGTGTAGGCGAGCGCGTCAGATCGCGCTTCATTCGATCCCTCTCCTGCCCGCGATACGTGCAGCGCCTTCAATGCGAGGATCGGGAACACGCAGGGCATGAGGTTGAGTAGGATTCCGCCGGCAATGGCGCCGAGAACGGCCCACAAGATAGCGCTTCCGCCAAGCCCAGCGAGCGCCGAGCCTTGAGGCACGGCCCCCGGCATTGCGTGGAACTCCAGCCCCCGCCCGTCACCAATCGCGATGACGCCCGAGAATTGCTTCGGCGTTTCCTTGGCCTTCAGCTCGGCGATCAGCTGGTCGCCGGCGCGGCGGAAGCTTTGCGTCGCATCATAATCGGCCGCTCCGTCGGTGATCGGGAAAAGATACGGATCGTGGACCGCCACGCTCGCCGGGAGCGGGATCGCAACGCGCAGCTTCCCGCCCTCGACCGCGAAATGGCCAATGCTGACAATCGGCTGGGCAAGCTTCGTCCGCCACGCGTCGAACTCGGCGCGGTTTGGACTGCCGCTGCCGACCGGCAGGTCCAGCGACAGCTCGCCCCGTTCGGGAACACAGATCTTGTCGGTACAGGCGAGCCAATGCGCCTCTGCGCGGATCGGCACCATGCCGCTCGCGTCCGAGGGCACCTTCAGCCGCGCAAGCACGGCGTAATCATGCTCGAACACGTAATTCATCAAGCCGGCGATCTCGAGCCGGCCTGGCACCGGATAGCGGAGCGGTCCGACCGAATAGGCTTTCGGGAGCTGCCACTGGATGCTCATCGGCAGACCGGCATCGCCGGGATTGAGCCAATAGCCGTGCCAGCCGGGCGCCGGACGCATGTGGATCGCGAGGTCGACTTCGCCGCCGGGCGGAGCCGGTCCCTCCGCGACGAGTTGCGGCTCAATGCCTCGCGCTTGCGCCAGCGCAGGCATAAGCAACAGCGTTAGTATCAGGGTCAATCGCCTCAGCATCCAATCGCCTCTAACGTCATGCTGAACTAGTTTCAGCATCCATTGCTGAGACGTTCGGTGTCTTGGTGGAATGGACCCTGAAACAAGTTCAGGGTGACGGCTAATCGAGATTCGGCCGAAGCCAGCGCTCGGCTTGCTCGAGCGACACGCCGCGGCGGCCCGCATATTCCTCCAGCTGGTCGCGGCCGATACGGGCGACTCCGAAATACTGGCTGTCGCGGTGGCCGAAATAGAAGCCCGAAACCGCGGATGTTGGAAGCATCGCGAAATTCTCGGTCAGCGTCACCTCGCCCGGATTGCCACCGAGCATCTGGAACAGGAGCGGCTTCAAACTGTGATCGGGGCATGCCGGATAGCCGGGGGCCGGTCGGATGCCCTCATATTTCTCGCGGATCAGCTGCTCGTTAGACAGGTGCTCCTCGGCATAGCCCCACAGCCGCTGACGCACTTCCGCGTGGAGCACCTCGGCAAAGCTCTCGGCAAGGCGGTCGGCAAGCGCCTTCAGGAGGATGTCGTCATAATCGTTGACGGTCTGCTTGAATCGCTCGAGGTGCGGCTCGAGGCCGTGGATACCGACCGCGAAACCGCCAATCCAGTCCTCGCCCTCGGGCGAGATCAAGTCCGCAAGACACATGTTCGGCCGGCCCGCGCGCTTCTTCATCTGCTGGCGGAGCATCGGCAGGCGAGTCCAGTCGTTGCCCGCGAGGACGAGGATGTCATCGCCTTCACGCTTGCATCGCCACAGGCCGACCGTCGCCTTGGGTGTGACCCAGCGCTCGGCGATGAGCTGGTCGAGCATTTCCTGCGCGTCCTTGAACAAATTGCGGGCGCTCTCGCCTACGACCGGATCGTCGAGGATGCTCGGATATGTGCCGGTGAGCTCCCAAGCGCGGAAGAAAGGCGTCCAATCGATCGATGCCTTGAGGTCCTTGAGCGGCCATTCTCCAAAGTGGTGGAGGCCCGGATAGGCAGGCGCGGGCGCTTGCCCTGACGGATCGAAGGGCAAACCATTCGCACGCGCCTCTTCGAGGCTCGAGAGTTCGCTCTGGCCGCTTCGCGACCGCGCCTCACGAAGCGCTTCATATTCGTCCCTCGTTCGGTCGACGAGTGGCTCGCGCTGCGTATCGGAAACGAGCGACGATGCGACTCCTACAGCGCGGCTGGCGTCGAGGACGTGGATGACGGGACCTTCGTAGGCCGGATCGATCCGCAGCGCGGTGTGCGCCTTGCTGGTCGTCGCTCCGCCGATCAGCAGCGGCAGGCTCATGTCGGCCCGCTGCATCTCGCCCGCGACTGTGACCATCTCGTCGAGCGAAGGGGTGATCAGGCCCGAAAGGCCGATCATGTCCGCGTTATTGTCGTTCGCGGCTTTCAATATGTCCTGCCATGGAACCATCACGCCAAGATCGATTACTTCAAATCCGTTGCACTGAAGGACGACGCCGACGATGTTCTTGCCGATGTCGTGAACGTCGCCTTTGACGGTCGCCATCACGATCCGGCCCTTGCCCGTCGTAACGCCGTTGTCTTCCTTTTCCTTTTCGATGAATGGGAAGAGGTAGGCGACGGCGCGTTTCATGACCCGAGCGGACTTCACGACCTGCGGCAGGAACATCTTGCCCGAACCGAACAGGTCGCCGACGACATTCATCCCGTCCATCAGCGGTCCCTCGATCACCTCGATCGGCCGGGCGAACTGCTGCCGGGCTTCCTCGGTGTCATCGACGATGTGGGCGTCGATGCCCTTGACCAGCGCATAGGAGAGCCGCTCGGCGACGGGCAGTGAGCGCCACTCCGCGAGCTTCTTCTCTTCCGCCTCGTCGGTTCCCTTGTAGGCTTCGGCGAGGGTGATGAGCCGTTCGGTCGCGTCCTCGCGGCGGTCGAGGATGACATCCTCGCAGGCCTCGCGAAGCTCCGGGTCGATCTGGTCGTAGACGTCGAGCTGGCCCGCGTTGACGATGCCCATGTCCATGCCCGCAGGGATGGCGTGGTAGAGGAACACGCTGTGCATCGCGCGGCGCACCGGTTCGTTGCCCCGGAACGAGAAGCTGAGGTTCGACAGGCCGCCCGAAATGTGCGTTCCCGGGCAGCGCCGGCGGATTTCCTTCGCGGCCTCAATGAAGTCGAGCGCGTAGCGGCGATGTTCGTCGATTCCCGTCGCCACGGCGAAGATGTTGGGGTCGAAGACGATGTCGTTCGGATCTGTGCCGTCTGCGACGAGCAGCTTGTACGCGCGCTCGCAGATTTCGACCTTTCGCTGCGCGGTATCCGCCTGGCCGACCTCGTCGAACGCCATGACGACGATCGCCGCGCCATAGGAGCGGCACTTGCGGGCAAGCTCGAGGAAGGGCCCCTCGCCTTCCTTCATCGAGATCGAGTTCACGATCGGCTTGCCCGACACGCATTTGAGGCCGGCCTCGATCACCGTCCATTTCGAGCTGTCGATCATGATCGGCACGCGCGCGATGTCGGGCTCGGCGGCGATCAGCTTGAGGAAGGTGGTCATCGCCTGCTCGGAATCGAGCAGCCCCTCGTCCATGTTGATGTCGATCACCTGGGCGCCGTTATCGACCTGCTGGCGGGCGACCTCGACGGCGGCGGCATAGTCGCCGGCCATGATCAGCTTCTTGAAGCGGG
>JAICSX010000101.1 GCA_025936675.1 Sphingomonas sp. | reverse complement strand
GATTGCGCCGTCACCAAAGCTCCTGGCAATGACGAAAGAGCAGTTTTCATCACCGGTTCAGGCCGGAAAATGGTAATCGGCGGCCGATGAGGTCGCCGGTTGCACGCTTTGCGCGCTTGCTGATGCTCGCGCTGACCCTGGCCTTCGCCGGTTGGCAACCGGCAGTCGCACAGGACGATTCGGGGCCGCAAATCCTCCGCGACACCGAAACCGAAGCGCTGTTCCACGACATGTCGCTGCCGCTGATCAAGGCTGGTGGGCTGGACCCCGACAGCGTCAAGGTCGTTCTGCTGAACGATCCGGAGATCAACGCTTTCGTTTCGCAGGGCCAGACGGTGTACGTGCAATCCGGCCTGCTCGAGGCAGCGGACAACATCAACCAGGTCCAGGGCGTCGTCGCGCACGAGCTCGGTCACGTCATCGCCGGTGATTCGATCCGCAGCGCCCAGGGCGAGAAGCAGGCGGTGGGAATCAGCATCCTCTCGCTTCTGCTCGGAGTGGCAGCAGTTGCGGCCGGCGCGGGCGAAGCGGGGATGGGCGTCCTGATGGCAGGGCAGCGCGCTGCGCTCGGCGACATGATGGCGTTCACGCGCGGCCAGGAAGCGACGGCCGACGCCACCGCCTCGCGGCTTCTTTCGAAATCGGGGATCAGCGGCAAGGGTCTGCTCGACTTCTTCGCCAAGCTGCAGAACCAGGAATATCGGCTCGCGATCTACGATAAGGACAGCTTCGACCGCGATCACCCGCTGTCGTCGGAGCGCATCCAGGCACTTCAGCAGAAGCTGATGAGCGATCCGGCATGGAACAAACCGACCGACCCCAAGCTCGAGGCGCGGTTCGAACGGGTCAAGGCCAAGCTGCTCGGCTACGTCAACCCGAAGCAGGCGGTGCTCAAATATCCGGAAAGCGACCAGAGCGTCCCCGCGCACTACGCCCGAGCCTACGCCTATCACCTCAGCGGCTATCCCGACAAAGCCGAGCAGGAAGCGAATGCGTTGCTCGCGATCGACCCGCACGACCCCTATTTCCTCGAGTTGAAGGGGCAGATCCTGCTCGAGGACGGGAAGCCCAAGGACGCGGTCGTGCCGCTGCGCGAAGCCACCGAGCGCTCCGGCAACGCCCCGATGATCGCCGCGATGCTCGGGCACGCACTGGTCGAAACCAACGACCCCAAGAATTTCACCGAGGCCAAGGACATTCTGAAGGTCGCCGTTAGTCGCGATAACGAGGACCCGTTCGCCTGGTATCAGCTCGGCATCATCTACGATCGCGAGGGCGACCAGTCGCGTGCGTCGCTGGCAACGGCCGAGCGCAACAATCTCGAGGGCAATCCGAAGATGGCGCTGGCGAGCGCACAGATGGCAATGAAGGGAATCCAGCCCGGAACGCCGGACTATCTTCGGGCGCAGGATATCGCCATGGTGTCGAGGGCCGAGCTGGCCAAGAAAGACAAGAAATACCGGGACAAGAACTTCCAGTGACCGAAAACAAAGCGCCGGCCCGCGGGCGGGGGATATTCGGAGCGGCAGTCGCGGGTGGCATCATGGGTTCGTTGCTGACGGCCGCGGCGTTGTTCTTCGCGATTCCGAACATGCTGAGCAGCCGGATCGTCAGGCAGGGACTGATCGCGGACCCCAAGATCCTTTCCGACGCCGTCGACGCCCTTCGCGATGCTCAATATGAGCCGGTGCTCGCGGCCAATCGTGCCGCGATTGAAACGCCATTCGGAAGCTCGTGGAAGGGCTCGGCCAAACCCGACGTGACCCTGGTCGAATTCTTCGATTACGCATGCCCTTACTGCAAGGCGAGCAACCCGAGCATCGACCGCCTCCTGAAGGAGGACAAGGGCCTGCGCGTGGTCTATCGAGAGCTCCCGATCCTCGGCCCGGAGAGCGTGACCGCCGCGCGGCTCTCGCTCGAAGCGTCGCAGCTTGGCCGTTTCGCCAAATTCCACGACACATTGTGGGCCACCGGCCGCCCGGCCCCCGACACCAACGCCGCAGCTGCCCAAGCCGCGGGAATCTCGCCCCAGCCGAAGGACGATCCGGCGATCGAGGCCGAGCTCAAGCGCAATTTCCAGCTTGCCGGCCAGCTCGGCGCAACGGGAACGCCGCTGTTCGTCATCGGCGACAAGGTCATGAACGGGGCCGTCGGCTACGACGCGCTGAAGCAGGCGATCAACGCCGCGAGGACGAAGGCCAGCTAAGCGCGCCAACCTCTGCTTCCGGCGATCACAGACACGGGTTGTAAAGAAGTTCGCCTGTACGGGGTCCACCGGATCATGTTGGCTCGATGAGCCGAAGGGGCAGCGATGAAGCCGTACATCCTCGGTGCGATCTGCATATGGTTCACTTGCGGCATTGTCGGTGCGGTGATGCTCGGCCAGCAACGCGTCGACGTCCCCACGATCCTGGGCGGTCCGATCACATTCTGGAACGCTTTTGACAGGCCGCTCGACGACTAGTGCCGCTGATTCGCGTCAGCTCTCCGCTGGCGCTTTGAAGCCCTGCGCGACCACGTACCATTCGCTCGAATCCTTGCGGCTCGCAGGGGGCTTCGCGTGCTTCACGCTCGAGAAGCTGCGCTTGAGCTCCGCGACGAGCTGGTTGTCGGCACCGCCGGCGAGCACCTTGGCGACATAAGCGCCCCCCGGCCGAAGGACCTCGCGTGCGAATTCGAGGCCCGCTTCGACCAGCGCCATGGTCCGCAAATGGTCCGTCTGCTGATGGCCGACCGTGTTCGCGGCCATGTCTGACAGGACGAGGTCCGCCGGAGCGCCGAGCGCTTGACGGAGCCGATCAGGCGCGGCTTCGTCCATGAAGTCCATCTGCAGGATGGACACTCCGTCGAGCGGGTCGGTCGGCAGCAAGTCGATGCCGACGATGCTTGCCTGCGGTGCCTTGCGGCGAACGACCTGGCTCCAGCCGCCGGGCGCGATGCCGAGATCGATCACCGCCTTGACGCCTTGGAGCAGCCCGAAGCGCTCATCCAATTCGAGCAGCTTGTACGCGGCGCGGCTTCGATAATTCTCGGCTTTTGCGCGTCTGACGTAGGGATCGTTGAGCTGCCGTTCGAGCCACCGCGTGGACGAGACTTTGCGGCCCTTGGCGGTCCGCAGGCGCTTCACGCTCCTCCCCCGCT
>JAICSX010000084.1 GCA_025936675.1 Sphingomonas sp. | reverse complement strand
GGCGATCGTCGGCGGACCGATGACCATGTCGCTGCTGGTGCTCGAAACGACCCACGACTTCGCGTTGACCAGCGTCGCCGTGACGGCAGCCCTTTGCGCGAGCACCGTCGTGAGGGAGACGTTCGGCTTCTCCTTCTCCACGTGGCGCTTCCACACCCGCGGCGAGACGATCCGGAGCGCGCGCGACGTCGGCTGGGCGAGATCGCTGACAGTGGGCAAGATGATGCAGCCTGCGGCCAATGTGGCTCCATCCGATATGGGCGTGACCGAATTCCGTCGCCGCTTCCCGCTCGGCTCAGCTGCACATGTCGTGCTGACGGATCAGACGGGGGCCTATTTCGGAATTGTCGAGACCTCCCGAGCCTTCGAAGCGAGCGTCGATCCCGATTCCACGATCGGCTCGCTTGCGGAGATGCAGCAAGTCGTTCTCGAGCCGGCAGAGAATGTTCGTGACGCGATGAAGGAGTTCGACACCAACGGCGCCGATTTCCTTGCCGTTGTGAGTGCGGAAGGCGAGGTCGTCGGAACCCTCTCCGAAAGGTTCGTGCATCGGCGCTACTCGGACGAGCTCGAGAAGGCGCAGCGAGAGATGTTCGGTGAATAAGCGCGTCCGCAACCTTCTGCTTGTCGGCGGCGTGGTGCTGATTGCGGCAATCGGCGGCGTCTATCTCGAGCGCGGCCTCGGCCCGAACGGTCAGGAGCAGGAGGGATCGCAACGCGAGGAGCAGCCGCAGCGGCGGCCTATCATCCAGATCGTTCGCCAGCAGGCCGGTCTTCCCAGCGTCGCCGACACGGTTGCGACGCTGTGCCCCTCGATCGCGGCGATTGCTCCTGCCGGCGCGACGGGGTCGGCCGCGACAGGTTTCGCCGTTTCGGCTGATGGCTGGGTGCTTGCGGCAACCGCGTCGCTGCCGACAGGCAATCTCGAAGTGCATTTTGGCTCCGGTCCGGCGGTCGGCGTCAGTGAAGTCCGGCAAGATCCCGTGTCGGGGCTGAGCCTTCTCCACAGCGAAGCGACAGGCCTTCGGCCGGTGCGGCTCGGGGATCAGGGCTTCCCGAATGTCGGCGATTTCGCAGTCGCGATCCTCGATCCGGCCGCGCAAGGTTGCAGCGCCCAGGCCGCGATGATCGGGAGCGACTTCCTCGTCGATGGAGGAGCCCCGGCCGCTTATGTCCGTCTTCAGCCGATGGGCGCCGATCTGCCCACGGGAGCGCCGATCATCTCGGGCGACGGCCAAGTTATAGGCGTGGTCGCCGCTGGCACGTTGCCCGATTCGGTCATTCCGGCCGAGATCGTCGGCGATGTCGCCAACGAACTGCTGCGGGGGACCCTCTCCCCGATGACGAAATTCGGTTTCCGGGCAAAGGATTTCGACGCGGCATTTGCGGCCCGGCTCAGCAACTCGCGTTCGGTGGGGACCGCCGTCGCGCTGGTCGAACCCAAGTCGCCGGCGGCAAAGGCAGGCCTGCAGGCCGGTGACATCGTCATCGCAGTTAACGGTTCGCCAGTGGCCAGCGCTTCGGAGCTGGGACGAGCGCTCGACGGCGCAGGAACCAGCGCTTCGGTCAGAGTTGCTCGCGGCGACAAGCGCCTGACACTCATGATCGCTGAGGTGCCGGGCAGCTGAGCGACTGCGGCGAGAAGCCTCGTCGCGAGATTCTCACGGATAAATTTATGGAAATCTCAATGAGTTGCTGTATCCTCGAAGCGAGGCGGGGAGACTGATCATGGCTTCGCAGCCGCTGCGAAGGGATGAGCCGAGTAGCGTTCACGCGGACTGCGCGCACTACTGGCGCGACGGCTACGCCATTGTTCGTGGTTTCTTCGGCCGGTCAGAAATCCAGGAAATCGGGAGGGCGCTCGACCAGCTTTACGCCGAAGGCGTCTCGCACGGCCGCTGCTTCCGCCACGGCAACCTGTTCTACAATGTGGCGCGCGAGCGCGAGGGCAGCGAGCCGCTGGTGCGGATGGTGCAGTGGCCGTCCTATCATAATGCCGTGCTCAACAGTGTCCGGCTTGACACACGCTTCGTCGACCTCCTCGAGCCGCTGATCGGCCGCGACCTCAAGCAGATCATCAACCAGGTCCACTGGAAGGCGCCGGGAACGCTCGGCGATTTCGCCTGGCACCAGGACAGCCGTTTCCGGCGGCCGGCCGAGGCATATCGCAACCTGGCGACAGCATATGTCCAGACCGGTCTCGCAATCGACCCACACACGCCAGAATCCGGATGCATGAAGATCGTCCCGCGAAGCCATTTACGGGGCGAGCTCGACATGGATTGCTCGAAGAAAGCGCTCGGAACGGCGATGACCGACGACGCGCTCGAAGCGATCGGCTTCTCTTCGGACGACGTTATCGACCTGCTTCTGGAGCCGGGCGATCTCGCGCTGTGGAGCCCGTATCTCGTGCACGGATCGGGCAAGAACGTCTCGAGCCACAAGCGGCTGCTGTACATCAACGGCTACGTTCGCGCTGGCGATTGCGACCGCGGCGAATGGGCGTTCAGGAGTGGACGGCCGGTGCCGTTCGGGCCAAGACCGGTCCTCGTCCATTACGACGAGCTCTACGAGCGGCCGGAGCCGCACTATCCGGTCGGATGAAGGTTCAGGGCGGCTGTCATTGCGGTACAGTGCGGTTCGAGGCTCAAGTTCCGGAGCCGCCGGTGTCTGCCCTCGACTGCAACTGCTCAGTCTGCCGGATGGTGGGCTTCCTGCATATCATGGTGCCGCACGAGCAGTTCGAGTTATTGACCGGACGCGGTGCGCTGACGAGCTACCGTTTCGGCACCGGTGCGGCGGAGCATTTGTTCTGCCGCCATTGCGGGGTGAAGAGCTTCTACCAGCCGCGCTCGCATCCCGAGGCTTGGAGCGTGAACGCGAACTGCCTGGATGAGCCGGTCGAGCTCGCGATCGAATCGTTCGACGGCCGAAACTGGGAGCAGGCGAAGGAAAAGCTTGAACCTACGTCCGAGTGAATTTGCTGTCCTACAGCCTGCAGCTTGTGCGATCTTCGGCACGGCTGTTTTTCACTGCCCGGAATTCTAATGTGAAGACGGGCCACGCTTAAGTTCACAGCAAAAGCGCTGCTGTCCGTGAACTTAGTGAACTTAGCAGCGTCCAGGACCCGCTTGCGCTCTGCGCGGCGTGGGCCCTATCGACGCCCGCGATGCACCGACCGCTGCGTTTAACCGTCGATTTGACCGCGATTCAGTCGAATTGGCGCTGGCTGGAGGAGCGCGCCGGTGTAACGGCGGGGGCAGCGGTGAAGGCCGATGGCTACGGACTGGGCGCTCGTGAGATCACCAACTCGCTCATCGAGGCAGGCTGCCGAGACTTCTTCGTCTCCACCTGGGCAGAGGCTGAGGCGCTCGGAACTCTGCCAGCGGAGACGAACATTGTGGTGCTGCACGGTGTCGGTCCCGACGATGTTCTAGCGGCCTCAAACCTCTCTGCTCGGCCGTGTCTCGTCAGCGTCGAACAGGTTACGCGGTGGAACAAGATTGCACCGGACCGCCCCTGCGACGTGATGATCGACACGGGCATGAACCGGCTGGGGCTGCGGCCGACGGAGGTCGGAGCGCTCGATGGCCTGACGATCGATACGCTGCACAGCCATCTCGCCTGCGCCGACGAGGACAGCGCGCTGAACGCGATGCAGCTGGAGCGCTTTCGAGCGGTCGTCTCAGCGGTGCCGGCGAAGCGTTACAGCATGGCGAATAGCGCCGGAATCGGCCTCGGCCGCGACTACAGTTTCGACCTCGTTCGGCCGGGCATCTCGCTCTACGGCGGAATTCAGCGTCCGGAGTTCGAGGAAGGGATCAAACAGGTGGTCCGGGTCGAGGCGCAGGTCGTGCAGCACCGAACGATCCCCGAGGGCGAAAGCTGCGGTTATGGCGCGACCTTCATTGCCAAGGAGGATACGGAAGCCGCCATACTCAACATCGGCTATGCCGACGGCTATCTTCGCGGCTTCTCGTCACACGGCTCGGCGTTCGCCGGCGAATTTGCGCTTCCGGTCCTCGGCCGCGTTTCGATGGACCTGATTGCCGTAGGCTGCGACGCCGCACCAGGCCTCAAGGAAGGCGACTGGGTCGAGATCGACTACGATTTGCGGTCCGCTTCGAAGCAGTCCGGCCTTTCGCAATATGAGCTCTTGACGACGCTCGGCTCTCGGTTCGAGCGGCGCTGGGTTTAGCCTTCCGTTCCTCGGGAGGTGGCGTCTTCGGCTTGTAGCGGCAGAGGTCGATCACCGGGCAGCGCCAGCATTCGGGGAGCCGCGCCTTGCAGGTGTAGCGGCCGTGAAGGATCAGCCAGTGGTGCGCGTCGCGGCGGAACGGCTGGGGAACGATCATCTCGAGCTTGGCCTCGACCTCATCGACGTCCTTGCCGGGCGCCAGGCCGGTGCGGTTGCAGACTCGGAAGACGTGCGTGTCGACCGCGAAGGTCTCCTCGCCGAAGGCGGTGTTCAGGACCACGTTCGCGGTCTTGCGGCCGACGCCTGGAAGCGATTGCAGCTCCTCGCGAGTGCGCGGGACTTCGCCGCGGAAGCGGTCGATCAGCGCCTGGCTGAGCGCGATGACGTTCTTCGACTTGGTATTGAACAGCCCGATGGTCTTGATCGCGTCGCGCAGATCGTCCTCGCCGAACTCGACCATCTGCTTCGGGGTCTTGATGCGCTCGAACAGCGGACGGCAGGCGATGTTGACGCTCGCGTCGGTGGCTTGAGCAGAGAGGACGACGGCGACGAGCAACTGATAGGGATTGCCGGACTCGAGCTCCGTCGTGGGTGAGGGGTTTGCCTCCGCGAGACGGCGGAAGAATTCGAACACCTGGTCGCGCGTCATCTGAGCTCGTCCAGTGCCGAGCCGAGGCGGCTAAGGCCTTCTTCGAACTTGGGCGTCGGCAGGCCGAAGCCGACGCGGAAATGCTCCGGCATCTCGAACCAGCGGCCAGGCACGACCGAGGTATCGTATCGCTCGCGGAGGACGGCATCGAGGCGCTCCGTGTCGCCGCCGCTCCACCGCGGAAAGGAGGTAATCCCATGCTCGGCGGACATGCACCCGAGGTCGTCGCGGGAGTCGACGAACGCATTCCATCGCTGGCGATTGGCGGCGAGCATTGCCGGCGTATCTCCGATCACCTCGTCGATATGGTCGAAGGCGATGCAAGCGAGCCTTTCGGCGGGGTGCGCCTGATTGACGCCGAACAGGTC
>JAICSX010000035.1 GCA_025936675.1 Sphingomonas sp. | reverse complement strand
GGGGTCACTCCGTAATCGCTGAACAGGACGTGCGTCGGCGCGGCCGACGAATATCGCGGCCAGTTCGGAATAGCCTTGCCGTTGGGATCGCCGGAGCGGATGAAGTTCAGCATTCAGCTCAATCCGACTGAATTGGAAAAGCTGCTTGGTATTCATATTGCCCGCGAACCCATAAAGCTCGACATCGCCGGTCGGTTAAAGCGGAGCGGCCATGTGATGCGGCTGATTCAGCGGGACGGCAGCGCCGCCGCCGCAACTGTCGACCGGACGCTCGTCAAGGCGATCGTTCAGGGCCGCAACTGGTGGCGAGAACTCCAGGCCAATACCGCGCAGACCATCGAGGATCTCGCCCGGCGGGAAGGCCTGACCGCGGCCTACGTGGTCCGAATTGTTCGTCTCGCCTTCCTGTCCCCAGCAGTGCTCAACAGCGTAGTCGAGGGCACCCTACCCGCACATCTGACCATCAAGCGGCTGACCGCGCCCGACGCCGTGCCCGTCCGTTGGGACCGTTAGTTCGCTACCGCTGATTTATTGATCCTGACCCATCCCGTACCTCGAAATTCGCCCTTAGAGAAAAGACGGAATTCGATAACGCAAGGCCGAAGAAGTTGCCTCTCTCGAGTCTCGAATCGGCGCGAAAAGTGGCGCTTTCCGGGGAGACTTCGGGGGCCGGAGACCCGGTTCTCACAATAGCCTGACTAGGTGGCGGAGACGGAGGGATTCGAACCCTCGGTACGGGAATTCCCCGTACGGCGGTTTAGCAAACCGCTGGTTTCAGCCACTCACCCACGTCTCCGGGAAGGCTTGAGACCGGCGGCTATATAGGCGGGCTCCAGAAGCTTCAACCGCGTCGCTCGACGCGCATGAATGCCGAAGTCGAGACTTTCAGTAGCGGTTCGCTACTGAATCCTGACATTTTCCTGTCCACGGGATTCACAGATGTGAAACTTCGCTGGGGATAAATTGCAGAAAGTCGATTGCGTGGGGATTCGCGCAGAAGGTATTGATGCCCCGAGGGCCGGGGAGGGTCACGAATGAGTAGACGCGTCAAGGAGTTCGTCGACGTCGAGGACCATGTGTCCATCGACGAGCTGATCGAGAAACTCACCGAGCTGCGCAACAGTTTGCCCGAGGACGCCGCCGCCGAGCTTCGGCTTCGTGGTGACGAAGTGTTCGGGCACAAGCTAACGATCAGCTATTTCCGCGAGCTTACGCCCGAAGAGGCCGAGATCGAGAAGCGCTATGCCGAAGCCTCGCGTGAGGCCAAGGAGAAGGAGCTCGCGCGGCTCCAAGCAGAGCTGGGGGTCGTTTGCTACGCCGCGCCCGGCAAGCGCGGAAAATTGCGGATAGTCGCTTAAGATCAGGCGGCCCTGAAGTTCAGCGCCAGTCCGTTCATGCAATAGCGAAGGCCTGTGGGCTTCGGTCCATCGTGGAACACGTGACCGAGGTGCCCGCCGCAGCGAGCGCAGAGCACTTCGGTCCGTTCCATGAAATCGCTGTGATCGGCGCGCGTAACGACAGCGCGTGGAAGCACCGTCCAGAAGCTCGGCCAGCCCGTCCCGCTTTCGAACTTGGACGCCGAGTTGAAGAGCGGCAGTGCACAACCGGCACAAATGAAGGTACCGCGGCGGTGCTCGTTCAGCAGCGGGCTTGAGAAAGCATGCTCGGTCGCTGCTCCACGCAGCACCGCATAGCGCTGAGGTCCCAGGATCTTCCGCCACTCGGCCGGCGTATGATTGACGGAAAAGTGCATTGCCGGGGCAGCGTTGCCGGAGCGCCCGAACAGCATAACGCTGCCGAGCGCGGCTACACTGGTGACTCCGAGAAAGAAGCGCCTGTCCATTCTATCCATTCAGCCGCTCGGATCTTTGTCGCCGGGGCGGCATAGCTACTCAGGCTGATTGCACGATTAACGAGTTGCGCACTCGTCCTTGCCAGGCGGGATCAGGGCGTCCTTGATTGGCTGCACCCACTGGTCCTTCGCCATGTCCCACGCGACAAAGTCGCCATCGAATTGCCAGTATGCCCATCCGAAGCCGTGCCGCTCGGCTTCACAGCGCACGCCCGAGGTGTAGGCGACCCGAAGGTCCATCGGAGTCCCGCTCTTATCGTACGCGCCGAACTCGCCGAGCAGAATCGGTCGCCGGTTGGCGGCCGACCAGGCGGCGACCGTGTCGAAATCGGCCTTCAGCGCGGCGCGGTCCGCATCGCTTCCCCAGGTGATTCCGTGGAGCGCCTTGATCTCCGGGCCGACCCACGTCGCACCCTGATGGGTGAAGTGGAACGGCTCGTAATAATGAAAGGTGACGAGCAGGTTCGGATCGTTCGGCAGCTTCAGAAGCGGAAGGTCCTTGAGGCTGTTCCAGTGCGTGGGGCCGACGACGACGATCCGCGTCGGATTCGTCTTCCGTACGATCGCCAGCTCCTCTGCGAAGAGCTCGTTCCACGGTTCGCCATTCAATTTGTCATGCGGCTCGTTCAACAGCTCGAAGGCGATGTTGCGCGGCTCATTCGCGAAGCGCGGCGCAACCTGCTGCCAGAAGGCAGACAGGCGGGTCCTGCACATGTCGACGTCGGTCGAGCAGGCATCGAAATCATGCTCGTCGATGATGATTCCGAGACCTGCCTCACGGGCATGAGCGACCACGTCGTCGAGCTTGCTCAGCCACTCGGGGTCGAGGCGATTGTCGGGACCCATGTGCCTGAATGCCTGCAGGACCAGGCGGACGAAGTCGAAGCCGCCCTTCCTGATCTCGGTGAAGTGCCGCCACTGGAAGCGGCGCTTGCTGACGTCGCGCCAATAAGGATCGTAGCCAAGCACGTTTACGCCCCGGTGGAACGGCGACGCCATCGCCGGCGGCACCGCCTTTGAAACGGGTTTCGCGGTGACCGACGTTGAATTGATCGCAAGGGCGGCACTCAGAACGAACTTCCACATTGCGCAGCACTCCGGGGCCTTCATCGTCGCGTGTGATAGCGCTAACAGATCAGGTTCGTGACGCAACGTCTTAGGGGGACAAGTGATGCTCGATCGTCGCGATTTGCTGATTGGAAGCGCTGCTCTGCTCGCATCTTCCGCCGTCGCCGCACCGAAGCGCGGCACTAGTCCGTTCATCCGAAGGACGGGCACGGAATTCCGATTCGGCAAACGGCCTTATCGAGTCGCCGGCACCAACTTGTGGTACGCCGCCTATCTCGGTGCGGATGCGCCAATCGGCAGCGGCGACCGGCTGAAGCGCGAGTTCGATCGGGTTGCGGCGCTTGGAATCAACAATGTCCGGATTCTCGGAAGCAGCGAACTTTCGCCGCTCAAGAATTCGGTGCGACCGACGTTCCGCAACCGCACGCAGCATTTCAACGAGACGCTTCTTCGGGGACTCGACAATGCGCTCGCGGAAATGGGCAAGCGCGGGCTCACCGCGGTCATCTACCTGACCAACTTCTGGGAATGGTCGGGCGGCATGGTGACCTATCTCTATTGGACGAACGGCGGGCGCTACATCAACATGAACGACCCGGCGCATCCGTGGCCCGAGTTCCCGAACATGTCCTCGGAATTCTATGGCCACGCCGCCGCGGTGCGTATGTTCGATGATTATGTGCGGGCGGTGGTTGGACGCCGCAATACGGTGACGGGCCGCCTCTATCGCGACGATCCAGCGATCTTCTCCTGGCAGCTCGCCAACGAGCCGCGGCCTGGTGGCAGCGAGACTGCCGGGCGCAGGCACATGAAGGCCTATCTCGCCTGGATCGACGGCACCGCGCGGCTGATCAAGTCGATCGATCCGAACCACATGGTTTCGACCGGCAGCGAAGGGACGATGGGCTGCATCGAAAGCGAGCAGTGCGTCATCGACGCGCACGGCTCGTCCGCGATCGATTACGTCAACGCGCACGTGTGGCCGCAGAACTGGAACTGGGCTGATCCGAAGGATCTCGCCGGCACATGGCCGACCGTCGAGCGCAACAGCCGCGGTTATATTGCGCAGCAAATCGCCATCGCGAAGCGATTGAACAAGCCACTGGTGATCGAGGAATTCGGATTCCCGCGTGACCGCGGAAGCTTCGTGCCGGGCACGCCGACAACGTTCAAGGACCGATTCTACCAGCTCATCTTTTCAGCTGTTATTGACAGCGTCGGCTCGGGCGCCCCGCTCCAGGGATGCAATTTCTGGGGCTGGGGCGGCGAAGGACGCGCGCAGCATCCGGACCACCATTTCGTCCGCGGCGACACCAGCTACGTTGCAGACCCGCCGCATGAGCCGCAGGGCTGGTACAGCGTGTTCGATGTCGACAAGTCAACGCAGGCAGTGATCCGGGACTTTGCGACCGCGCTGAAATCTTAGGGCGTAATCCGGTACATCGCGACGCCGTGCGGTTCGACCGTCGCTTCGATCGACCCTGACCAGCGGCCTGCGTCCTTATGCACCCAAAGATCGCGGACCTTCGCGCGAACGCCCGCCGGCCAGCCGAGCTGATCCGACGTCGCGCGGATCGCCGCGGGCGCATCGCCACGGTTGAACAGCAGGAGCGCCTTTGCACCGCCCGAGAGCGGCTTCACCCAGACTTCACTATCGCCCTGCTTCCACACTCTGTGGCCTTGCACTCCGACTGGATCCTGATCGACCGCGATCACGTCCTTGTTGAGGAGGATGGAGCGCGTCGCCTCGTCCATGTGCGCGATGTCATTGCCCGCCATCAGCGGCGCGGCCATCATCGCCCAGAGGGAAAAGTGCGAGCGATACTCTGTCTGCGACATGCCGCCATTGCCGACCTCGAGCATATCTGCATCGTTCCAGTGGCCGGGGCCCGCGTAAGGCCACAATGGCTCGTTCAAATCGACGATTTCCGTGACCGTATGCGCCCAGCTCTTGTGCGCATCGTCCTGCTTGTTGAAGCTGTCGAAAATGTCACCGGTCGTTCGCCAAAGATTGCCGGTATTCTTCGCCCATAGCCACGGCTTGGCGGTACCCCATTCGCACATGGAGAAGACGATATTTCGGCCGGTTGCGCGCAAGGCGTCGGCCATGACCGCATAAGCTTCCTGGGCATTGCGGTTGCCGGTGCTGCACCAATCGTATTTCAGGTAATCCACGCCCCAGCGCGCGTATGTGAGCGCGTCCTGATATTCATGGCCCTGGCTTGCCGGACGGCCGCCGCAAGTGAGACGCCCGGCGTCGGAATAGATTCCGAAACTCAGCCCACGCGAGTGGACATAATCGGCGAGCGCCTTGATGCCTGAGGGGAATTTCTTCGCATCAGCGGTGATGAAGCCGTTCGCGTCGCGCGGACCCTGCCAGCAATCGTCGATCACGACATATTTGTAGCCGGCATCGCGCATGCCAGACGCGACCATTGCATCCACCGTGTCGCGCACGGTCTTTTCGTTCACGTTGCACGCGAACTTGTTCCAGCTGTTCCAGCCCATCGGCGGCGTCAGCGCGAGGCCGTTCGGGGCCTTGTTCACGATCTCCTGAGTCGTCTCCGCGAGTGCCGCTGTCGCAATAAGGTTCACCGCCAGCGCGACGCGCAGGACGAAGTTGACGATGGAATTCATACCCCCTCCTCGCCTCTTGCGTTAGCGCTACCAAGCGGCGATGCAAACGGTTCGAGAGGGGAGACTCGTGGGAAAGTTGCGCACCCTGCTGATCGGAGCTTTTCTTGCCGCCGCGTCGACCCCCGTCTGCGCTGCCGAACTTCCACACCTCGTCCACTCCGGCGGCAAGCATGCTCTCATCGTCCACGGCGCGCCGTTCCTGATCCTCGGCGCGCAGGTCAACAATAGCAGCAATTATCCGGCGGAGCTGCCGAAGGTCTGGCCGGTGATCCACCAGCTCCACGCCAATACGGTCGAGATCCCTGTCGCATGGGAGCAGATCGAGCCGCACGAAGGCAGGTTCGATTTCTCGTGGGTCGATACCTTACTTGCGCAGGCGCGCGCCAATGATGTTCGCCTCGTCCTGCTCTGGTTCGGCACGTGGAAGAACACAAACCCGCAATACACGCCCGAGTGGGTGAAGACCGACACCAAGCGCTTCCCGCGCGAGATCACGCCTGAGGGGAAGACTCACTGGGTGATGTCGGCGCTCGGGCCACAGACGCTCGAGGCGGATGCCCACGCCTTCGGCGCGCTGATGCGCCACATCCGCGAGGTCGATCCGCAACACACGATCATCATGGTGCAGGTCGAGAACGAGACTGGCAGCTACGGCATCCCGCGAGATTTCTCGCCTGAGGCCCATCGCCTCTTTGCGCAGTCGATCCCGGCGGAGCTTGCGCGCGGGATGGGCAAAAGGGGAACGTGGTCGCAGGCATTCGGCAAGCTAGCCGATCAAGCCTTCAATAGCTGGTACGTGGCGCGCTACGTCGACCATGTTGCGGCCGCGGGCAAGGCCGAGCTCAACCTCCCGATGTACGTCAATGCATCGCTGACCGATCCGTTCACACTGGAAGGAGTCGAACACGGCGCGAGCGGGGGCCCCAACTGGAACGTGATCGACATTTGGAAGGTCGGGGCGCCGCACATCGATATCGAGGCGCCCGATATCTACACGTCCGACTACGCGAAATATGCAAAGTACATCGAGGACTACCGCCGGCCCGACAATCCGCTGCTGATTCCCGAGACCGGGAATGACGAACCGTTCGCGCGCTTCTTCTGGCTGGCGCTGGGGAATGACGCGATCGGCTGGTCGCCCTTCGGCATGGATGCGACGGGCTATTTCAACTTTCCGCTGGGCGCGAGGCAACTCGATCCGGAAACTCTCGCGGCGTTTGCATCGAAATTCGCCCTGATCGCGCCGATCGCTCGAGACTGGGCAAAGCTCGCCTACGCGCATCCGACCGCCGGCTTCGCCAAGTCCGGCGACGCGTCGGATCAGACGGCGATACTCGGACGCTGGAAGGTTCGGGCGCGATACGGCTTGTGGGCATTCGGACAGCCCGAATGGCACCCCGACGCGCCGGCGAACCCGAGCAAATCGCTGCCTGTCGGGGGCGCCGCGATCATTCAGCTCGCCCCGAATGAATTCCTCGTTGCCGCATCGGACATTCGCCTCGAATTCTCGCTCGACAAAGCAGGTGGCGAAAACTCGCAATTCCTCGATGTGGAGGAAGGCACCTACGAGAACGGCCACTGGGTAATGGCGCGCCGCTGGAACGGCGATCAGGTGGATTACGGGCTCAACTTCACAGGGCCGGCGCTGCTCAAGGTGCGGCTGGGGACCTATCAATGAAACTAAGAGTGATCGCGTGCGCGCTTGCCTGCGCCGGCAGGGCGGCCTTCGCCCAGACAGTAGAGCGTACCCCCACAGGGATCATCGTCCACCCGAAACAGGGCCCTGCAATCCGCCTGCAGGTCTACTCCGACGGCATCATTCGAGTCACCGAGTCACCGGATGCCGCGCCGAATCTTGCGCCGAGCCTCATGGTAAGGGCGAAGCCGCTCGCGAACGCATACACGCTCGACGACGAGCGATTGTCGCCGATCACGACGCTCAAAACGGCCAAGTCCGCTGTTGAGGTTGATGGCGTTACCGGCACTGTGAGCTTCCGCAACGATCCGGGCGGCAAGGTTGTCCTCGCGACAAGCGGGCTTCCCTCGTTCACGCCGACGACTGCTGAAGGCGCGCCGTGGCTATCGGCTTCGCAGCAGTTCAATCGCGGTACCGACGAAGGCTTCTACGGGCTCGGCCAGCACCAGAACGGACAGATGAATTACAACGGCGAGGACGTCACGCTCGCCCAGCATAATATGGACGTGGCGATCCCATTCGTTGTCTCGACGCGCAACTACGGGCTGCTGTGGGACAATAATAGCGTCACGCGGTTCGGCGAACCCAAGCCCTACACATACGCAGGCGGGTCCGCCGACGGACTGCAGGTCAACAATGGCCGCGGCTGGACGGCGACCTACAGCGCCAACGGCAAAGTCATTGCACGGCGAAGCGAGCCGACAATCCAGCTGCAATATCTCGAGGACGTGAACCGCTGGCCCGCGGGCACGCGAACGCCTGACGCGCAGCAGACGGTGCCGGGCCTGCACGTGAGGTGGGAAGGCACGATCGTGCCGCGCACCGGCGGCCTGCACCGTTTCCGCCTGTACGGCTCAAGCTATTTCAAGTTGTTCGTCGACGGTCGCGAGGTGCTGGACCGCTGGCGGCAGAACTGGAACCCCTGGTACCACAATTTCGATCTGCAGCTGGCCCCCGGAACGCCGCACAAGATGCGGATCGAGTGGGATCCGGAGTCGGGCTACATCGCGCTGCTCCACGACGACCCCCGGCCAGAGGCCGATCGCCATTCGCTGACACTTTCATCGGATTATGCCCGTGCCGTCGATTACTACTTCATCCCTGGCCGCAGCATGGACGAGGTGATCGCCGGCTATCGCGCGCTCACAGGCAAGGCGCCGGTTCTCCCGAAGTGGGCCTACGGATTCTGGCAGAGCCGGCAGCGCTACGAGACCCAGGACCAGCTCCTCGACGTCCTCCACGAATATCGTAAGCGCGGGCTTCCGCTCGACAATATCGTGCAGGACTGGCTCTACTGGCCCCAGGACCAGTGGGGCTGCCAGTGCTTCGATCCGGCGCGCTTTCCTGATCCGAAGGCGATGGTCGACGAGGTGCACGCCAACGGTGCCCATATCATGATCTCGGTCTGGGCGAAGTTCTACAAGGGCATTCCGAACTACGACGCGCTCGACTCGATCCACGGCATGCTCGAGCGCATGTCGAACCCGCGTCCCGACGAGCCGAAAGACCCCAATTACATCAAGTGGATGTACCTCGACTGGGTCGGTCCGGGTTACTTCAACGCCTTCTACGATCCCTACAATCCGGCGGCACGCGACCTCTATTGGAAGCAGGTCCGCGAAGGGATCGAGAGCAAGGGATTTGACGCTTGGTGGCTCGATAGTGACGAGCCGGATTTCCACTCCAACATCTCGCCCACCGAGACCGCGCGGCGGATGGGTCCGAGCGGTTTGCCCAATTTCAACTCTTATCCGATCGCGCACGTCGACGGAGTCCACGATCACCAGGTCGTCGACCGGCCGGATATTCGACCATTCATTCTGACCCGGTCCGCGTTCGGCGGGATCCAGCGCGACAGCGCGGCCGCCTGGTCGGGCGACGTGGCATCACGATGGGACAATCTTCGCGAGCAAATTTCTGCCGGACTCAATTTTTCGCTGTCGGGCGACCCGAACTGGAGCCACGACATCGGCGGCTACACGATGGAGCTGAGGTTCCAGAAGCCCACGCCTGCAGAGCTCGATGAGTGGCGCGAGCTCAACACACGCTGGTTCCAGTTTGGCGCCTTTTCACCGATCTTCCGAAGCCACGGGGAGAACATCAAGCGCGAGATTTTCGAGATGTCGGCCCAGGGCTCGCCGACGTACAACTCGATGGTCTGGTATGACCGCCTCCGCTACCGGCTGATGCCCTACATCTACACGCTCGGCGCGGACACCTACTTCGACGACGGCACCATCATGCGCGGGCTGGTGATGGACTTTGCCGCGGACAAGCGCGCGTGGGATGTTGCCGATGAATATATGTTCGGGCCGGCGTTCCTGGTCGCACCTGTCACCGAATACAAGGCGCGCTCGCGCAGGGTCTATTTGCCGAACGGCGCGAGCTGGTACGACTTCTACAGCGGCCGCAGTATCCGTGGCGGCCAGTCCATCGACGCCGCGGCGCCGTACGAACGCATGCCATTATTCGTGCGTGCCGGTTCGATCGTGCCGATTGGTCCTGCAATCCAGCACACGGGCAACAACTCGCATTCGCCGGTCACGCTCAATGTCTACACGGGCGCGAACGGCAGCTTCTCGCTCTACGAGGATGACGGCACCAGCCGCCAATATCTCCACGGCCAATATTCGCGAATACCTCTTAAATGGAACGAGCGCGCAAGGACGCTGACCATCGGCGCGCGAGAGGGCAACGGCTATTCCGGGATGGCCGGGCAGCGCGTCATCAACATCCGCTGGATGGGGCCGGGCAGCCCACGCGCTCTGGATTTCGACGGCAAACCGGACGCAACGGTCGCCTACGACGGCAAGGCTCTCACCGTCAGGATGCGTTAGGCCAGGCCCCTACCCCTGATCTTCAGAGCGGGAACGAAGGCTTCTCCCGGGGGAACCGGGAGCGTGACGCGGAGCGCGTCGCCGTCGCGGCGGAACTGAAGCTCGGGACCCCCCAGCAGATCGATGCGCTCGATCATGCCACCTGCACTCGCTCGCAGCGACCGGATCGAACTCTCGCCTGAAGGCCAATCGAGGAACATCGCATAGAGGGTGTCGCCCTTCCGGGTGAATCGAATATCCTCGGCCGTGAACGGCTTCGCGTCCTGCTCGTTGAGCATCCCCTCGGGGGGCCTGGTGGGACCTTCACCGAACACACGCCACGGCCGGCTATCGAAAATCGCCTCGCCATTGCGCTGAGTCCACGCCGCAATCTCGTCGACGATTCGCTCTTCCTTGTCGTCGATGGTGCCGTTCCCGCGCACCGGAATGTTGAGCAGCAGATTGCCGTTCTTCGATACGACGTCCGCGAGCCGCTGGATCACCTGTTTCGGAGTCTTGTAAGCGTTCTGCTCGTAGATACGCCGGTCGTAGTGCCAGTTGCCGATGCACGTGTCGGTCTGCCACGGCTCCGGCCGGATCTGGTCGAGAAAGCCGCGCTCCACATCTTCGACGATCGCGCGGCGCTGCACGCCCTCGAGCTTCTTGCCGAAAACGACGACGTCCACGTGGCCGCGCCATTTAAGCGCCTGGTTGTAATAATGCGCGGCGGCGTCGAGTCCCGTTTGCCCTAGCGGCAACCCGGTATCATCGAAATACATGAGGTCGGGCCGGTAATCTTCGACCAGCTGGGTCTGCCGAAGCAGCCATTTCTCGACGAATGCCTGGTTGCCTGGCGGCGCAGCCTCGAGCCATTGGCCGTCGCGCTTGTCGTGCCAGGCGTTCATTTCGGGCGCGGACGTGATCCCGTCAGGCGGCACATAATATGGCCCGGTGTAGAGTTGCTGCGGGTCGAGCCCAGCCCAGTACTTACCGCGCCCGTGCCTCTTGCGAAGCCAGTAAGCATCGTAGCGGCGCCCACGGTTCGGCCCCTCGGCGTCATAGCCATAAGCGACCTGATACCAATGCCAGGCATGGCTCGAATGGTTCGAGACTCCGAACTTGAGGCCAGCCTGCCGCACCAGCGGCTCCCACCCGCCGACAATGTCACGCTTCGGTCCCACCCGCGTGACGTTCCATTCGTGATGCTTGCTCGCGAACAGGTCGAAATTGTCGTGATGGCAGCCCATCGCCATGAAGTAGCGGGCGCCAGCCTTCACATAGCGTTTGAGCAGCTCCTCAGGCCGCCAGTGCTCCGCCTTCCACTTTCCGATGATATCGATGAAACCGGTCCGGCTCGGATGGCCGTAACGCCGCAGATGATTTTCGTACGGCGTCTCGCCGTGCTCCCAGGGGAAGCGCCCCTGCATGTAGAGCAGCCGGGCGTACCAATCGCCGAACTCGGGCTGACACTGTGGACCCCAATGCGCCCAGATGCCGAACTTGGCGTCGCGGAACCACTCGGGCACGCGGTAATGGGCCGCAAGCGATTCCCAGCTCGACTGCACCGGCCCGACGGCAGCTTGAGCGCGAAGCGATGCTGGTAACCCCGACAGGGCCGCGGCCGACCCACCCTTCAGCAGATCCCGTCGATTCAGCCGCAATGAGTCGTCAGTGTTTCGGCGGCGTTGTCGGCTGCTGCGGCTGCGGAGCTTGCTCCGCTTCGGGCTGCTGCTGGACCTTGGCCGCCTCGGCCCTAGCGTGCGCTTTTGCCATCGCATCGTTGAACTGCTCGGCGGTGATGTTGAGCATCACGCCCTGGCTGTCCTTGACCAGTAGGGTCATCGGGATCGCGACCTTTGTCTGTCCGGTGTCGAGAACGACATTCGCGCCCTGCATTTCGACGATGGTCGCGACCTGCACGCCCTTGCTGTCGCGGACCTGCGCTCCCGCCTTCACATCGGCTGCAGTCGCGGGAGTTGCCGCGGCCGCAGCAGGCGTCTGGGCGAACGCAACGCTCGAATATCCCGACAGGCCGATGCTCAGCAGAGCGCATGCGCTTATGTGCTTCAGGATGGCTCTCATGCCACACGCCTCCCAGTTCATTGGTAGCGCTAACGTGATGCAGCGATTCCGATACGCCCGCAAGCGTTGCAAGCGCAATTCTCCCGCGCAATGGTCGTAACATGAATGACATTATCAGCGTGGGTCTCGTCGGCTACGGCCTCGCCGGGGCGGTATTCCATGCGCCGCTGATCCGCGCGTGTGAGCGCATGAAGCTTACCGGAGTGCTGACCTCGCGCGATGCGCCGGATCGCGTGGGTTCGTTCGAAGAATTGATCAGCCGCTCAGATCTCGTCGTCATCGCCTCGCCCAACGCCAGCCACCATCCGATCGCGAAGCAAGCGCTTGAGGCGGGCCGGCACGTCGTCGTCGACAAACCGTTCACCGTCACGACCGAAGAAGCCGACGAGCTCATCCGCCTCGCCGAAAACAGACAGCTTGTGCTCAGCGTGTTCCACAACCGCCGCTGGGATGCCGATTTCCTCACGGTTCGCGAGGTGCTTCCGCAGCTCGGCGATCTACTGCTGTTCGAGGCGCATTGGGACCGCTTCCGCCCGTCGATCAAGAAGGGCTGGCGGGAACAGGCCGGCGCCGGTGCGGGAGTATGGAACGACCTTGGCCCCCATATGGTCGACCAGGCGCTGCAGCTGTTCGGAATGCCGCATGCGATCGAAGCAGACATTGTTGCTCAGCGTAACGGAGCGCTCGTCGACGACTATTTCGACGTGACATTCCAATATTCACGCATGCGCGTTTGCATACGCTCGTCGAGCGTTGTCGCAGATCCACGCCCCCGCTTCTCCATCCACGGGACCTGCGGCTCATTCGTGAAGCACGGCCTCGATCCGCAGGAGGGGCAACTCAAGGCCGGCATGGATCCGCGCGACCCTCGTTTGGGGATCGACCCACGGGACGGCAAATTTGTTCACCCCGACGGGCGCACCGAGCAGGTGCCGACCAGCCGGGGTAATTACCTAGCATTCTACGACGCCATCGCCGCCGCGATCCTTGACGGCGACTCAGTGCCAGTCCGGCCCGAAGAGGCTCGCGACGGACTCGCGCTGATCAGCCTCGCTCGCCGCGCTTCGGAGCTGGGCCAACGGATTCCGGTCCGGGCCGCCAGTTCGACGGGAGCGTCATCGCCGGCAACGTGATCGTGGTGGTTTGGCGGATGTCACGGGACGATGCGCCCACCATGATCCGGTAAGTGCCTGGCGCGATCCGCCACTGGTGCGACGCTTCGTCGAACGTGGCGAGCAGGCGCGCATCGATCTTGTTGCTGACGGTCGCCGTCTGACCTGGCGCGAGCGCGACCTTGACCCACGTGCCGAGGCGTTTGGGCGCTTCCCAGCGAGCGGTGGCTGGTGACACGTAGACTTGAGCCACCTCCATTCCGGCGGCGTGGCCGGAGTTGGTGACGGGCACGGACACCAGAATGCCGTTGCTGCCCGTTACACTGGCCGTCGGCTTGCCGTAGGAGAAGCTCGTGTAGGAAAGGCCGTGTCCGAACGGGAACAGCGGCTTAAGGTTGTTCTTGTCGACCCACTTGTACCCGACCGCCGCGCCTTCCCGGTACGGGAGCGGGAATTCGTCCATTTCCGACTGGCTGCCAGGGCGAACCGGCCGCGGCAGTTGCGTTTCGGACGCATAGAAGGTCACAGGCAGATGACCAGAGGGGTTGACGCGCCCGGTCAGGACATTCGCGATCGCCTTTCCGCCGGCGCGGCCCGGGTACCATGCCTCGACGATGGCCGGCACGCGCGCGGCCCAGGGCATCGCCACACCAGCGTTGGTTTCCAGTACAACGGCAGTGTGCGGATTGGCAGCAGCAACCGCCTCGATCAATGCATCCTGGTTGCCGTCGAGTTTCATCGCGACGTCGATCGACTCACTCGACCATTGGGTCCCGAAGACGATCGCGACATCGGCATTGCGTGCTGCCGCTGCCGCTGCGGCGGGATCGCTGCCGTCGACGAAGGTGATGGCGGCATTCGGCGTCAGGCGCTGCAGCTCCCGCACCGGCGGCGAATTGTAATACATTACCGGTCCCGGCCACCCGGTCGGCTGCAGCCCCGGAACGGCATTGCCGCCGCGGGGATAGACGAGCGATGATCCGCTGCCGGCAAGCACGCCCTTGTCCGCGTGCCCGCCTATGACAACGATGCGGCGTACGCTCGGCCCAAGCGGCAGCAAATTGCCGTCATTCTTTAGAAGGACGATTCCCTGCTCCGCATCGGACTCGCTGACCGCCTCGTCCGCCGCATAATCGATCGGCCCGTTTTCGGTCGCAGGATGGTCCTGCGCACCGGTTGAATAGAGCGCCCACAGGACGCGGCGTGCCATGTCGTCGATGCGCGCCTGCGGCACCTTGCCCGCGAGCACCGCTGCCTTCAACGGCGCTCCGAAGTAAGGCTCCTTGTCGAACGGCCAGCCAGATTGCTGGTCGAGGCCGTCGAGTGCTGCCTTCACCGTGCTGTGCACCGCGCCCCAGTCGCTCATCACATAGCCACGGAAACCGAAGTCACCCTTCAGCACTCGGTTGAGAAGCCAGTCGTTCTCGCAGGCGAAGTCGCCGTTGGCCTTGTTGTACGAGCACATGACCGAACCCGGATTTCCCCGCTCGATTGCGAACTGGAATGCGAGCAGGTCGGACATTCGCGCTGAAGCCGGATCGATCTGCGCATCATGGCCTTTGCGGCCGGTCTCGAGGTCGTTCACCGCATAATGCTTGGTCGTCGAAATGATGTTGTTCGACTGGATCCCGGCAATCTCCGACCCGACGATCGTTCCGGCGAGCAAAGGGTCCTCGCCGCCATATTCGAAGTTGCGGCCGTTGCGGGGATCGCGATCAAGGTCGACGCCACCGGCGAGCATCACGTTAAATCCCGATGCGCGCGCTTCGGAGCCAATCATCTGGCCGCCCTTGAAGGCGATTTCAGGATTCCACGTGGCTGCTGTCGCGATCCCCGATGGCAGGGCCGTGCGTTCGCGCTTGACCGTTGCTGCACCCTGGGTCGCGACTCCGACGCCCGCGTCGGTCTCCCACTGCGGCGTAATTCCAAGCCGCGGAATCCCCGGTACGTAACCGGCCGAACCATATCGTCCTTCGGCCGGCGGCTTCTTGCCTTGCCAGTCGCTCGCGAAATAGCCGAAGACGAGCGTCAGCTTCTCGTCCAGCGTCATCCTGCTCACCCTGTCCGCGGCGCGTTGCTCCGCACTTTGAGCGTTCGTCGTTTGAGCATTGACTGAAGTGGCTGGTGCGAGTGCTGCCGCGGCACAGGCCAACAACAAGGCGCTGTGCAATCCAAACTTCCGACCCATGATTCTGTCTCCCCTCGCAACTATGTGTGGAGCGCACATAGACGCTTGACTCTATCTATCGCGAGCGCCGATTGGTAGCGCTACCACAGCCCAGGTTCGAGGTCTTTTTCTTCTCCATGCTTTCAACCGCCGAGATGCTCCCTGCCGACAGCGCCGATGCGACGTTGGTTGGCAGGCTGCTGCTCGACGATGGCCCGACTCCGGTCATCGTGCGGCGGGGCATCGTCGAAGATATTTCGCGAAGCGCGCCGACCGTTTCCGACCTCATGGAACTGCCCGAGCCCGCTGAAGCCGCCGGGCAACCCTTGTTTCCGATCGACGAGGTGCCGCAGCACCGCCTTCTGGCGCCGGTCGATCTCCAAGCGGTTAAGGCCGCGGGCGTGACCTTTGCAATCTCCGCAATCGAACGCGTCATCGAGGAGCGTGCTCGTGGCGACTTTCGGGCGGCGGCGGAAATCCGCGACAAGCTCGAAGAACGCATCGGCGGCGGCATTCGCTCGGTTATTCCCGGAAGCGACGGCGCGGCGCGCTTGAAGGATGCGCTGATCGAGGAACAGTTGTGGTCCCAATATCTCGAAGTTGCGATCGGTCCCGACGCGGAGATTTTCACTAAAACATCGCCGCTCGCGAGCGTCGGCGGCGGCGCCGAAATCGGGGTCCGCTCCGACTCGACCTGGAACAACCCGGAGCCGGAGGTGGTGCTCGTCGTCAGCAGCGGCGGCGAGATTCGCGGAGCCACTCTCGGCAATGATGTAAACCTGCGCGATTTCGAAGGGCGCAGCGCGCTACTGCTCAGCAAGGCTAAGGACAACAATGCGTCCTGCGCGATCGGGCCGTTCGTGCGGCTTTTCGACGACAGCTTCACGATGGATGATGTCCGGTCCGCTGTCGTCGAGCTGGAAATCAGCGGCAAGGACGGTTTCACGCTCACCGGGCAAAGCCGAATGAGCGAGATCAGCCGCGATCCAGAGGAACTCGTCCGCCAGGCAATGAGCGAGCATCACTACCCCGACGGCTTCGTGCTGTTCCTCGGCACGCTCTTCGCGCCCACGGAGGATCGAGACGAGCCCGGCCGCGGCTTCACGCATAAGATCGGCGACGACGTACGCATTTCCAGCCCCAAGCTCGGCGTGCTCGCAAATATCGTTTCGACCTCGCGCGATGCACCGGAGTGGAAATTTGGAACGCGCGCGCTCATGCGCAATTTGACGGAGCGGGGGCTCCTCACGCCAAGCGGAAGATGACGGACATGCCCGACACGCTCACTCACCTCATCAACGGTGTAACCGTTTCCAGCGACGCCGCTGGCGAAAGCATAAATCCGTCAAACCTGGACGACGTCGTCGCGCGCTATCCCAAAGCCGGGGCGGCAGAAGTCGATCAAGCGGTGAAGGCTGCACGCGCGGCGTTCCCCGGGTGGGCCGGAGCATCGCCCGAGGTGCGTTCCGACGTGCTCGACCGCGCCGCCTCGATCATCATGAGCCGCGCCAAGGAGCTCGGCACCTTGCTGTCGCGCGAGGAGGGCAAGACACTTCCCGAAGGCACGGGCGAAGTGATGCGCGCTGCGCGCATCCTAAAATATTTCGCGGGCGAGGCGCTCCGCCGCCACGGACAGACGCTCGATTCGACGCGGCCGTCGATTGATGTCGAGACTCATCGCGAAGCCGTTGGCGTATTCGGCCTGATCACGCCGTGGAATTTCCCGATCGCGATTCCGGCGTGGAAATCGGCGCCGGCTCTCGCCTTCGGCAATACTGTCGTGCTGAAGCCCGCGACTCCGACTCCGGCGATCGCCCACGCATTCGGACAGGTTCTGCTCGAGGCGGGCGCTCCTGCCGGCGTGTTCAACCTGGTCATCGGCGAAGGTGACGTTGGCCGTGCGATCGTCAATCATGCCGATATCGACGGAGTCTCATTCACCGGCTCTCAGGTTGTCGGAGCGAGCGTTGCCGAAGGGGCGGCCAAGCGCCAGGCACGTGTGCAGCTCGAGATGGGCGGTAAGAACCCGCTGGTGGTCCTCGACGATGCCGATCTCGACCGCGCTGTCATGTGCGCCATCGACGGCGCATTCTATGCGACCGGCCAGCGCTGCACCGCCTCGTCCCGCATCATCGTGACGCAGGGCATTCACGACCGTTTTGTTGAAGCGCTTGCCGAGAAGGCAAAATCACTGCGCGTCGGCGATGCGCTCGATCCCGATACACAGATTGGGCCTGCAGTCACCGAGCAGCAGCTCGAACAGAACCTCCGTTACGTCGACATCGCGCGAGAAGAAGGCGGCAAGGTGCTGACCGGCGGCGAGCCGCTGAAGCTCGAAAAGCGAGGGTTTTATATGGCGCCGACCGTCATCTCGGACACCGCGCCGGATCAGCGCATCAATTGCGAGGAAGTATTCGGACCTGTCGCAAGCACGGTGAAGGTCCGCGACTATGAGGAAGCGCTGGAGATCGCCAACCGCGGCCAGTTCGGGCTCTCCGCGGGCATCGTCACCAACTCGCTCAAGCATTCGCGGCATTTCCGTCGCAACATCCGTGCCGGCATGGTGATGATCAATCTGCCGACGGCCGGCGTCGATTATCACGTGCCGTTCGGGGGCACACGCAAATCGAGTTACGGAGCGCGCGAGCAGGGGTTCGCTGCGGTAGAATTCTATACCCAAACCAAGACGGTCTACATCGGGGGGTAAATGGTTGGCTGAAGTCGGGGAAACTCGGGCTCAATATCCGAGCCTGCGCGGCAAGCGGGTGCTCGTCACGGGCGGCGGTTCGGGGATCGGCGCCGGCATTGTCGAGGAGTTTGCGCGGCAGGGGTCGAGCGTCATCTTCTTTGACATCCTCAACGGAGAATCCGAAAGCCTCGCGTCGAAGACCGGTGCCCGCTTCGAACGCGTGGACCTGACCAACGTCGCCGCTGCGTCTGCGCGGATCCGCGAACTCATTTCGCGAGACGGCGCAATCGATGTGCTCGTCAACAATGCCGCGAACGATGACCGTCACAAGTTTGAGGAGGTGACCGAGGAATATTGGGACAACCGCCTCAACGTGAACCTGAAGCACCAATTCTTCTGCGCGCAGGCCGTCGTCCCGGCGATGCGCAAGAACGGCGGCGGCGCGATCGTCAATCTCGGCTCGATCAGCTGGCACCTCGCGCTGCCCGATCTGGTTCTCTACCAGACGTGCAAGGCGGCGATCGAAGGGCTGACCCGAGCACTCGCCCGCGACCTTGGGCCCGACAATATTCGCGTCAACTGCGTCGTTCCCGGCAACGTGCAGACCCCGCGCCAAATGCAGTGGTACACCCCCGAAGGGGAAGCCGAGATTGTGAGCGCCCAATGCGTCAGCACGCGGCTCGTCCCGCAGGATGTCGCGGCGCTGGTCGCGTTCCTTGCCTCCGACGATGCGCGAGGCATGACGGGGCACGAATATTTCGTCGACGCAGGGTGGCGCTAGCGTGACGGACCCGCGCAATATCTGGCCGCTCGCCGCCGAGCTTGGCGAAGGTCCTGTATGGGTTCAGCGGGATCACGCGCTCTGGTTCGTCGATATCAAGAAGCAGCAGATCCACCGCTTCGATCCAGCCGACGGAAGCAGGAAGAGCTGGAATGCTCCCGAGCAGGTTGGCTTCGTCTTCCCCGCCGAGCGTGGTGGCTTCGTCGCCGGGCTTCAGTCCGGCCTCTATCATTTCGACGAGAAAAGCGGTGGCTTCGAGGCGATCGCGAAGGTGGAGACCGACAAGCCCGACAACCGCCTCAACGACGGGGTCGTCGACCCGCACGGCCGGCTGTGGTTCGGGACGATGGACAACAATGAGAAGGCGAAGAGCGGCGCCTTCTATTGTTTTGCCGACGGGAAGGTTTCGCCGACGGGATTCGCCGACATTTCGATCACCAACGGGCCAGCCGTTTCGCCGGACGGACGGCTGCTCTATTTCGTCGACACACTCAAGGGCACGATCGAAGTCGCCGACATCGGCGATGATGGATCACTCGATAACCGACGCCTCTTCACCCGCATCGAAAAGACCGACGGCTATCCCGACGGGCCGACCATCGACAGCAACGGCTATCTCTGGATTTCGCTGTACGCCGGATGGGAAGTCCGGCGTTATTCTCCGGCCGGAGATCTGGTCGAGCGAGTCCGATTTTCTGTAGCAAACATCACTAAAATTGCGTTCGGCGGAGCGGACCTGCGCACCGCCTTTGCGACCACTGCCCGCCAGCTCCTGAAGCCGGACGACATCGCGAAGCAGCCGGAGATTGGCGACCTGTTCGAGTTCCGCGTCGATGTTCCCGGAGTCCCATGTCCCCTCGTTCGCTACTGATTATATCAGCCCTGTTCGCGAGCAGCGCGACGGCCGCTCCCACCATCGATCCACAGTTCGGCGATCACGCCGTCATCCAGCGTGGCAGGCCTGTCCTGCTGAGCGGAAACACGGTCCCGGGCGGAGTGGTGATGGTGACGCTCGCCGACCAAACGCATGCCGCTAAGGCCGATTCGAAAGGACGGTGGCAAGCGGAATTTTCCGCGCGCAATACCGGCAAGGACCTGCACCTGACGGTCAAGGCATCCGACGGCAGCGCAAGCTCCGGCGACCTTGCCTTCGGCGACGTCTGGCTCTGCTCAGGCCAGTCGAACATGGAATATCCGCTTTCGCGAGCGCTGGGTTATGCCGAAACCCAGGCAGCCGCGGAGCCCGACCTTCGGCTGATGAAGGTCCCCCATCAGGTCGCGGATGCGCCGCAGTCCAGCTTCAAGGAACCGCCCCTTTGGAAGGTCTCGTCGCCCGACGCGGGGGCGAACTTCTCCGCCGCCTGCTATTTCATGGCCAGCCAGTTGCGCGAGACGGAGAAGGTGCCGATCGGCGCGATCGACGACAGCTGGGGCGCGACTCCGATCCGGCAGTGGATGGATGAAGCGTCGGTTCGCGCCGGCGGTGAAGGGACGGTCGCCGATCTGGTCGACCTCTACAAGGCAGACCAGTCGAAAGCGGTTGGGGGGTTCGGCGACATGTGGGGCGCGTGGTGGCGCGGGCAGACCGGTGACGCCGTGGGACAAGAGCCCTGGCACGCGAGCGATCGGCTTCAGTGGAGAGCCGTTCCGAAGATCGATTATTGGGATGCGTGGGGCGGCGATTGGAAGAGCTTCGACGGCGCGGTCTGGTTTCGTAGGCAAATTACGCTGACTCCGGCGCAGGCCGCCGGAGGCGCAACCTTGTCGCTGGGCGTCATCGACGACATGGACCAGACCTGGGTCAATGGCGTGCCGGTCGGCGGCGTCAACGACTGGACCACCCAGCGCGTTTATACCGTTCCGAGCGGTGTTCTGAAGCCGGGCGTCAACGAGATCACGCTTTACGTCCGTGACAATGGTGGCCCCGGCGGTTTTGCGGGACCGGCGGACAAGGTGAAGCTGGCGCTTGCGACCGGTGACGTCCTGCCACTGCCTTCCGGCTGGGAATATTCGGTGATCGACAAGCGCATTGGAGGTCCGCCGACTCCTCCGTGGACTGGAGTCGCGAGCGTCTCCAAGATCTACAATGCGATGATCCATCCATTCGGCGCACTGCAGATCAAGGGCGTCGCTTGGTATCAGGGCGAGGCGGACGTTGGCGTGCCGGGCTACGACCGCCGGCTGGCAGCGTGGATGGCTGACTGGCGCGCGCAATTCCGCGATCCGCAGCTTCCGTTCTTGATCGTCGGCCTGGCGGGTTGGGGCAAGCCGACTTCCAGTCCGGTCGAGAGCGGTTGGGCGGCACTCATTAATGAGCAACGGGCTGCGGTGCAGCGCGATCCACGCGCCGCCCTCGCCAGCGCGATCGATCTTGGCAATCCGACTGACATTCATCCGTCGGACAAGCAGCGCGTGGGTCAGCGGCTCGCGCTCGCGGCAAAACAACTCGTCTATCGCGATCCGGTGGGAAAAGTCGGCCCACTTCCGCTTTCCGCAACACGCAGCGGCAACGGGATCGTCGTCCACTTTACCAAACCGTTGCAGACGCTGAGCGGTGCGCAGGCGAATGCGTTCGAGCTATGCGGCTCAACTCCGACGACCTGCCGGTTCGCGGATGCGCGCGTCGAGGGAAAAACCGTCGTGATCGCGAGCGACGGTCAGCCCGTGACGCGTGTGCGCCACGCTTGGGCCGACTATCCGATTGTCAATTTGTACGATTTGGACATGCTGCCCGCGCCCGTGTTCGAGCTTCCGGTTCAGTGATTGTTGCGCGGCACCTTCGCTGAAGTACCACGATATTTGACGGCGAACTCGAGCACGCCGCCGGTCGACAGCTGACTGGTCTTTTCGCGGAACAGCTCTTCCCACGGCGTGTTGCTCCCTGGAACCGGCGGGGGCGCTTCGGTCTTGCGCCGCGCGATCTCGTGTTCGCTGACCAGCGCATCGCATGTGCCGGCATTGAGATCGATGCGGATCATGTCTCCGGTGCGAAGCCAGGACAGGCCGCCGCCGGCGGCGCTCTCCGGCGACGCATTAAGGATCGAGGGGCTGTCAGATGTCCCCGACTGTCGTCCATCGCCTAAAGTCGGCAGGCTTTGCACGCCACGCTGCAGCAGCGCGTCCGGTGGCTGCATGTTCACGACCTCGGCCGACCCAGGCCATCCGAGCACGCCCGAGCCGCGGATAACGAGGATGCAATTCTCGTCGATGTTCAGCGCGGGGTCGTTGATCCGGTGGTGATAATCGTCCGAGCCGTCGAACACGATCGCGCGTCCTTCGAACACGCCTTCGTGGCCCGGCCGCGACAGATAGCGCTGCCGGAATTCGTCGCCGATGACGCTCGTCTTCATGATGGCGAAATCGAACAAATTGCCGCTGAGCACGAGGAAGCCCGCACGTACCTTGAGCGGGGCGGAATAAGGGAAGATCACCTCGCGATCGCTCGCTTCTCGACCCTCGAGATTGTCCGCCTGCGTGCGGCCCGTGCAGGTGAGTGCGCTGCCGTCGAGCTTTCCAGCCTGAAGCAGCTCCCACATCACGGCCGGAACGCCGCCCGCGCGGTGAAAACGCTCGCTCAGGAATTTCCCCGCCGGCTGCATGTTGACGAGCAACGGGATGTCGTAGCCCTGCTCGATCCAATCGCGCATGTTGATCTCGATGCCGGCATGCCGCGCCATGGCGACGATATGCGGCTGCGCGTTGGTCGATCCGCCGAGCGCAGCGTTGACACGGATCGCATTTAGGAACGCCTCGCGCGTCAGGATCTTGGACGGACGCAAATCCTCATAGGCCATGTCGACGATGCGCTTGCCGCTCTCGTTAGCCATGTGCGCGCGTTCGCGGAACGGGGCGGGAATCATCGCCTGCCCCGGCAGCGACATGCCGAGCGCCTCGCTCAACGAATTCATCGTCGACGCGGTGCCCATCGTGTTGCAATGGCCCAGCGACGGCGCGGAATCGCTCGCTCGGCGGATGAACTCTTCCTCGTCGATCTTCCCCGCGCCAAGCAACCGACGCGAGCGCCAGATCACCGTCCCCGAACCGACCAGCTCACCTTCGTGCCAGCCGTCGAGCATCGGCCCGCCGTTCAAGGTGATCGCCGGGATGTCGACGGTTGCGGCGGCCATGATTGCGGCCGGCGTGGTCTTGTCGCAGCCCGTCGTGAGCACCACGGCGTCGATCGGGTAACCGTTGAGGATCTCAACCAGCCCGAGATAGGCCAGATTCCGGTCGAGCGCGGCGGTCGGCCGGCGACAATTCTCGAAGATTGGGTGCATCGGGAATTCCATTGGAATCCCGCCCGCGTCGCGGATGCCCGCTTTGATCCGTTCGACGAGCGTAAGGTGGACGCGGTTGCATGCCGCAAGATCCGAGCCGGATTGCGAAACCCCGATGATCGGCTTGCCCGAGCGAAGCTCCTCGCGCGTGAAGGCATTGGCAACGTAGCGCTCGAGGTAAAGCGCCGTCATGTCAGGCCGCCCGGGGGCGTCGAACCACTCGCGCGAGCGGAAGGGGCGAGCAGGCTTACGGTCGGTCACAATGCTCGCCCTCGCTAATCAGCCTTCCATCTGCTCCAGCTCTTTGCCGCGCGTCTCCCGCACCATGGACTGGACGAGGAAGAAGCTGATCACCGCACATACGGCATAGAACAAATAGCTCTTCGTGAGGCCGAACTGGGCGGCCATTACCGGGAAGCTGAAGGAGATGAGGAAGTTCGCGAACCATTGTACGAACCCCGACACGGCCAGCGCTGACCCGCGGATCTGGTTCGGGAACATCTCGCCGAGCATGACCCACATCACCGGGCCCCAGCTGAAGTTGAAGAAGATCACGTAGAGATTGGCTGCGACAACGGCGATCGTGCCAAGGTCCTTCGACAGGACCAGGTTGCCGGCCGCGTCGAGCGAGCCGTGACTAAACGCATAGACCATGACGAACAAAGTCACGGCCATTCCCGCCGAGCCGATCAGCAGCAAAGGCTTGCGGCCGATCTTGTCGATTACCGCGATCGTGGCGAAGCAGGCCGCGATCGAGACGACACCGGAGATGATATTGATCGCTAGCGACTGGCTCTCGGTGAAGCCGGCAAGCTGCCATAGGGTCGCGCCATAATAGAAAATGACGTTGATCCCGACGAATTGCTGGAAGGCGGCGAGCATGATTCCAACCCAAACGATCGGGCGGATTCCGAACAGTCCGCGTCCCGCAATGTCGCTGAGCCGGGGGCGGTGGTCGGCGCTGAAGGTTGCGCGAATGTCCTCTAGCTTGGCGCGCGCCACGTCGGCGCCGAACAGGCTCGTGAG
>JAICSX010000032.1 GCA_025936675.1 Sphingomonas sp. | reverse complement strand
TTCGGCACCGTGCTGCATATGGTCCGCGTTCAGGATTTCGAGGAAGCGGAGCGCCTCCCCTCTAACCATGAATATGGCAACGGCGTCGCAATCTTCACCCGCAACGGCCATGCGGCGCGCGAGTTCACGGCCCGGGTCAATGTCGGCATGGTCGGAGTCAACGTGCCGATACCGGTCCCGGTCAGCTACCACAGCTTCGGCGGCTGGAAGCGCTCGGGGTTCGGCGACATCGGTCAGTACGGTCAGGAAGGCATGCGCTTCTGGACCAAGAACAAGGTCGTGACCCAACGCTGGCCCGATGGCATCGTCGATGCCGGCGACAAGGCGGCGTTCCACATTCCGACGTTCGGCTAAGCGGCGGTTGGCGTTCGCGTTAATTTCGCGGTAAGCGCCACCCAATCATTTCACGTGATTGGGGGTGGAAATGATCGCACTTGCGCTTGCGTTGGCCGTTCAGGGCCATTGGACCGGTCCGCACACGGAGGAATATAAGGGTCCGGGCTATTTCTGCGGGGGCGGCTACGCCATCCATCTCGCCAAGGGCGATCGTGCATTGATCTTGCCGCAATCGGCGGGAGCCAACGTGCAAGGTGCTCGGCTGGTGCTCGCCGGCCGCGAGGTCAATGTCTGGTCCAGCGCGCCGCCTGAGCGCGGTCCGGTCGTCATTCGCTACGGCGGCACCGCCGTGACCCAGCAGGGCGGCGGGAATCAGATCTCCTACACCGTCTCCGACCAGACCGATTTCGGGCTTCACCTGACCAGCGACTACTTCCGTGGGTTCAAACGTGATGGCTGGTTTTTCACCAAGGCCAACTTCTCGAGCACCGTGGAAAACCGCGTCAGCTGTCTCGCCGCCTACAGCTACTGAGTGCCGTCCCGCGCTGACGCGCCTGCAACAAGATGCGAGGCGAAACGGTTGAGGGCACGTGAAACGCGTCCCTTTCATCAGTTGCGCCTTAATCCTGGCGGTCGTCTCCTGCGGCCGAAGCGAGCCGGTGGACAAGCAGGCGGCAAAGGCTGCTGCCCGCCTGCCCGACGTCAATGCGCCGGCGCCGAGCGCCATCGGCGAGCCGCACAAGAATACCGTACCGGCGAAGCCGCTTCCGCCTGCGGCAACCAAGATCCCCGCCGCGCTGCAGGGGCGCTGGGGGCTCACTCCGGCGGATTGCAGCGGCGACCCATCGGCGGCGAAGGGACTGCTTCTTGTGACTCCCGACGAGCTGCGCTTCTATGAGTCGAAAGCAGTTCCGTCGGCCGATGTGGCAGCGGATGCGGACTCGATCAGCGGCACTTTCGCTTTCACTGGTGAAGGACAGAGCTGGAGCCGCTACGAAGCCCTGAAACTGAACAGCAACGTGCTGACACGAACCGAGATCAAGCCAACAGCGAGCTTCAGCTATGCGAAATGCAGCTAGGATCCTCACCCTGATGATTGGCGCCGCGGCCGCTGCGGGCTGCAACAAGGGTGCGTCAAAGAACCAGATGGATAATCAGGACATCGCGATCGAGGACAACCTAGGCCAGACCGCCGGCCAGCTCCCAGCGAACGCCGAGATCGAGACGCTGCCGCAGGACGAAAGCAGCGCCACTCCGTCGAACCAGCTTCAAACCGGCTATGACAATCCCGATGTGAACGACCTCGGCAACGGCCACTGACGCAAAGGAAGTTCGATGATGATCCTCTATTATTCACCAGGCGCGTGCAGCCAGGCCCCCCACATCCTGCTCCATGAGATCGGGCTCGACCACGATTCGAAGCGGGTCGATCTCAAGGCCAAGACGCTCGAGGACGGCAGCAACTATCTCGACATCAACCCCAAGGGCGCCGTCCCCGCGCTCCAGCTCGAGAGCGGTGAGGTGCTGACCGAAAATGCGATCATCCTGCAATATCTCGGCGATCGCACCAGCTGGCCCGAAGTGCTTCCGCCAATGGGCGATTTCCGGCGCTACCGGGTGCTCGAGCTGGTCAATTTCATCACCACGGAGCTGCACAAGCGGTTCAGCTTCCTGTTCAACCGCGAGGCGACCGACGATTTCAAGCAGTTCGTCAAAGCCGACCTTTCGAAGAAGCTGGACTGGATCGACAATCGCTTGGGTGACGGTCCATTCCTGTTCGGCGAGGACCTGACCATCCCAGACCCTTATCTGTTCGTCATGGCTCGCTGGACCGACAAGCTGATCGGCGTCGATCGGTGGGCAAACCTCAGGGCGTTCTACGATCGGATGCTTCAGCGCGATTCTGTCCGAAACGTGCTTCGCTTCGAGGGACTGCTGCAGGAACAACCCGCGTAATCGTCACTGCGAGCGCAGCGAAGCAATCCAGTCCGGATTGCCGCGTCGCTAACACTCCTCTCAATGACTCGTGCACTTGCGTGATGCCCGGAGCGCGCACTAGAGCGCCGCCTCAATGACGCAGTTCGACCTTACCGACGACCAGCTCCAGATCCAGGACATGGCCCGCAAATTCACCGCGGACGCCATCACGCCGTTTGCCGCCGAATGGGACGAGAAGCACATCTTCCCGCGAGACACGATCAAGGAAGCCGCCGAGCTCGGCTTCGGATCGATATATGTCTCGGAGGAGAGCGGCGGAATTGGCCTTGGGCGCCTCGAGGCGGCTCTGATCTTCGAAGCGATGGCCTATGGTTGCCCGTCGACCAGCGCCTTCATCTCGATCCACAACATGGTGTGCTGGATGATCGATCGCTTCGGCTCAGCAGAGCTCAAGCAGAAATATTTGCCGGCGATGATCACCATGGATCATATGGGGAGCTACTGCCTGACCGAGCCGAGCAGCGGCTCAGACGCGGCGGCGCTTAAGACCAAGGCAGTCCTCGACGGCGATCATTATATCGTAAGCGGGTCCAAGGCTTTCATTTCGGGCGGCGGCGCGAACGACGTCATGATCGCGATGGTCCGCACCGGCGAAGAAGGCCCGAAGGGCATCAGCGCGCTGGTCATCGAGAAGGATATGAAGGGCGTCAGCTTCGGCGCCCAGGAAAAGAAACTCGGCTGGCATTCGCAACCGACAGCCCAGGTCAATTTCGACGAGGTCCGCGTTCCGGTATCCAACCGCGTCGGCGCCGAGGGCGAAGGCTTCCGGATCGCCATGATGGGTCTCGACGGCGGCCGCCTCAACATCGGCGCATGCTCGCTCGGCGGTGGGCAACGCTGCCTCGACGAAGCGATCGCCTACACCAAGGGCCGCAGCCAGTTCGGCCAGCCCATCGCCGACTTCCAGGCAACGCAGTTCACGCTCGCGGACATGGAGACCGAGTTGCAGGCGGCGCGCTACCTTCTCTATGTCGCCGCCGCGAAAGTGACGTCCAACGCCCCCGACAAGACCAGGTTCGCGGCAATGGCCAAGCGGCTCGCGACCGACACCGGCTCCGCAGTGGTCGACCGCGCGCTCCAGCTTCACGGCGGTTACGGCTATCTGATGGACTATCCGATCGAGCGCTTCTGGCGCGACCTTCGGGTTCACTCGATCCTCGAGGGAACGAACCAGATCATGCGGGTGATCGTCAGTCGGGACATGCTCCGCCAGTGACTGAGGAAGTCCTGATTTCGACCCAGGACCGGGTCGGCCGAATCCGCCTTAACCGCCCCAAAGCGATCCACGCGCTCAATACGCAGATGTGCGAGGCAATGAGCGCGGCACTTCTGGAGTGGATCCGCGACGACAGCGTGGAAGCGGTCGTCATCGACCACGCCGAGGGCCGCGGGTTCTGCGCGGGCGGCGACGTCGTGACCCTGGCACGCAGCGGGAACGAGGGCGGCGAGGAGGCAAGGCGCTTCTTCTTCGCCGAATACCGCCTCAATCACCTGCTCTTCACCTACCCCAAGCCGACCGTCGCGATCATGGACGGGATTACCATGGGCGGCGGCGTCGGCATCTCGCTGCCCTGCGACTTCCGAATCGCGACCGAGAACACCCGTCTCGCGATGCCCGAAACGGGAATTGGCCTGTTCCCCGATGTCGGCGGCGGCTGGTACCTACCCCGCCTCCCCGGGCGCGTCGGCGAGTTCATGGCGCTGACCGGCGCCCGCCTCGACGGGGCAGAATGTCATTATCTCGGCCTCGCCACCCATTACGTCGAGCAGCAGAAGCTCACCGACATGATCGACCGCATCGCATCGACTCCACAGCGGGTCCAGGGGCCGATCGGCACCTTCGCGTCGACACCCGCGGAAGCCAGAATCGAGCAAAGCCTGCCGCAGATCACGCGGTTCTTCGCCTCGGATTCGCTCGAGGAAATCCTCGCCGCCCTCGAAGCCGATGACGGCGATTGGGCCCAGACCGAGCTTGCGACCCTGCGGACCAAGAGCCCCCTGTCGTGCAAGGTATCGCTGCGGCTCATGGCCGAGGGCGGGCAGCGCACCAGCTTCGCCGACGAGATGCGCGCCGAATACGCGCTCGCCGGCCGCGTCGTCCGGACCCACGACTTTCGCGAAGGCGTACGTGCGCTGCTGATTGACAAGACGGGCGATCCGCAATGGGACCCGGCGACGCCCGAGGAGGTGACGCAGGAAATGCTCGACGTCCTCTTCGCACCACTGCCCGAGACCGAGGCCTGGACGCCCTTCCCGGAGACCGAAGATGAGCGAGTATAGTACGATCCTTGTCGAGCGGCGCGGCGCGGTGACGCTCGTCACCTTGAACCGGCCACAAGCGCTCAACGCACTCAATAGCGAGGTGCTGAGGGAGCTGACCGACGTCTTCGCCGCCTATGACGCTGATCCTGCCCAGCGCTGCCTCGTGCTCACGGGAAGCGGGGAAAAGGCTTTCGCCGCGGGTGCCGACATCAAGGAGATGCAGCCGCAGAGCTTCTCCTAAATGTATTCGAGCGACTTCTTCGCCGGCTGGGAGAAAGTCACCGCGACGCGCAAGCCGTGGATCGCGGCGGTGAACGGGTTTGCGCTTGGCGGCGGGTGCGAGGTGGCGATGATGGCCGACTTCATCATCGCCGCGGACAGCGCGAAATTTGGACAGCCGGAGATCAAGCTTGGCGTGACGCCCGGCATGGGTGGCTCGCAGCGGCTAACGTGGGCCCTCGGCAAGCCCAAGGCGATGGAGATGTGCCTGACCGGCCGGATGATGGATGCTGCGGAGGCGGAGCGCTCGGGCCTGGTCGCGAAGGTGGTTCCCGCGGCTAATTTGCTGGAGGAGGCGCTGAAGAGCGCCGGGGCGATCGCCTCAATGCCGCCCCTCGCTGCGATCGCGGTGAAGGAGATGGTCAACGCCGCCTTCGAGATCCCGCTTTCGCAAGGAATCCGCTTCGAGCGGCGGCTGTTCCACGGCCTGTTCGGCACCGAGGACCAGAAGGAAGGCATGGCAGCCTTCGTCGAGAAGCGGCCGGGCAATTGGAAGGGACGTTAGTCATGGCGCGTATCGCATTCATCGGCTTGGGGCACATGGGCGGGGGAATGGCGCCGAACCTCGCCAAGGCGGGTCATGACGTCCGCGCCTTCGACCTCGTCCCGGACGCGGTCGAGAAGGCAGTCAGCGCGGGGTGCAGCGCCGCCCACTCGGCCGCCGAGGCGGTGAAGGACGCCGATGTCGTCATCACCATGCTCCCGGCGGCAAAGCATGTCCGCGCGGTTTTCGAGGATGACGTGGCCCCCAACGCAAAGCCTGGCGCGCTGCTGATCGACTGCTCGACCATCGACGTCACGAGCGCGCGCGAAGTCGGCGAAGCGATGAAGGCCAAGAGCTTCGATTTCGTCGACGCGCCGGTTTCGGGCGGAATCGCGGCTGCGGCTGCCGGCACGCTCGCGTTGATGGTCGGCGGCAGTGACGAGCAATTCGAGCGAGCCAAGCCGTTCCTCGAACCGATGGCCAAGGCCGTAATCCACGCCGGCCAGCTGGGCGCCGGCCAGGCGGCGAAGATCTGCAACAACATGATCCTCGGCGCGACGATGGCGGCAACCTGCGAGGGCTTCGTCCTAGCGCAGAAGCTCGGGCTCGATCCCCAGGTATTCTTCGACATTTCATCCAAGGCGTCGGGCCAGAGCTGGTCGATGACCAGCTATTGCCCGGTCCCAGGCGTCGGTCCGGAAACGCCGGCCGACCGCGACTATGAGGGTGGGTTTGCAGCCGCGCTGATGCTCAAGGATCTGAAGCTCGCCGAGGAAGCAGCGCAGAGCGTCGGCGCTTACACACCTATGGGTGCGGAGGCCGAGGAGCTCTATCAGCGGTTCGTCGACCGCGGCGGCGGATCGAAGGACTTTTCTGGACTGATCAAAATGATCGACGACAGCTGGAAGGTGCCCGACCAGGGATAGGAGGTTTCATGCGTTCGAAGTTGATTGTCGCCGCGGCAGCGTGCATGCTCGCGTCGGGTTGCGGCGGCTACAAAAGCGGCCAGGCGAACAGCTCACAGGGCAATATCAGCAAGGAATCGCGTCCGCCGTCGACGGCGACGAACGAAGCGACGCCTTCCAACGACATGGCGATGCTTGCGATCCCGTCGGTGAGCGGCGCCCAGGCGGCAGCCGTCATGCATGACCGCCACGAGGGCATGGAAACGATCGGCAAGAACTTCAAGACGCTGCACCGGGAGCTTGATGCGGCATCGCCCGATCTCGCGACAGTCCGCGGGTCAGCGAGTGCAATTGCCGACCTGTCGAAGAAGGCTTCCGGATGGTTTCCCGCCGGTACGGGCCCTGACGTGGGCAAGACCGGCGCCAAGCCCGACATCTGGCTGCCGCAGAACCAGTCCGATTTCGCGTCGAAGCTCAGCGGCCTTCAGAAGGCTGCCCAAGCCTTCAACGCTGCTGCCGCGAAGGGCGACGTGAACGCGATCAAGGCGCGCTATGCGGACCTTGGGGGAGCCTGCAAGGCGTGCCACGACAAGTATCGCGCGGAGATGCACCACTGAGTTCGACTGACGGTGCGCAGCCGGTCTGGGACCTTCCCGTCCGGCTGGTCCACTGGCTGCTGGCAGGGCTGATCGCATTCAGCTGGTGGTCGGTGCACCACCACCACACCGACTGGCACATCTGGTCGGGCTGCGCGATCCTGACCTTGCTGATCTTCCGCCTGCTGTGGGGCTTCGTCGGAAGCTCGACGGCGCGCTGGGCAAGCTTCGTCCGCCGACCGCGCGCCGTCGGCGATTATTTCAGAGGGCGCTGGGTGGGTATCGGCCACAATCCGCTGGGGGCGCTGAGCGTGGTCGCGATGTATCTCGCGCTTGCGGTGCAGGTCGGGCTCGGCCTCGTCGCCGAGGACGAGGACGGCATCTACACTGGCCCGCTCAGTGGATTGGTGAGCATCGATACCTCGGACAAGGCCCGCGACGCGCACGAGCTTTGGTTCGACCTCATCGTCGCCCTGATTGCGCTGCACCTGGCCGCAATCGTCTATTACCGGCTGCGCGGCCGCAAACTGACCAAGGCTATGATCACGGGCCGGGGCGAAATTGCGCCTGGCGTCCAGCCGATGCGCGCGGGAAAATGGTGGGTGGCGCTCATCTGCCTCGCGATCGGAATTGGAATAACGCGCTGGGTCATCGCGGGCGCCCCGCCGTTCAGTCACTGGACGCCGTCTTGATCCAGGGGCTCCGGCGGCCCACATCCACCCCATGCTGATTCACACCGAACAGACGCCCAATCCGGCGACGCGCAAGTTCCTGCCCGGCCAGACCGTCATGGACGCAGGAACCCGCGACTTCGCGGATGCGGAGACCGCGGAAGCGTCGCCGCTCGCCAGCGCGCTGTTCGATAGCGGGATGGTTGAAGGCGTCTTCTTCGGCCGCGACTTCGTCTCGGTCACCGCCGCCCCCGGCGTTTCATGGAGTGACCTCGAGCCGCTGGTCCTCGAGACGCTTCTCGATCAATTCGTCAGCGGTGCACCCCTGTTCCGGCCCGGAAGGGCCGCCGGAATCACCGTCGCCGACAGCGACTTTCAAGAAAACCCCGAGGACGCCGATATCATCGACCAGATCAAGGAGCTGATCGAGACGAGAGTGCGGCCTGCGGTCGCTCAGGACGGCGGGGACATCGTCTACAAGGGCTATAAGGACGGCCACCTTTACCTATCCATGCACGGCGCCTGCTCGGGCTGCCCTTCCTCGACCGTGACCCTCAAGCGCGGAATCGAGAGCCTGATCAGGCATTACGTCCCCGAAGTGGAGAGCGTCGAAGCGGTCTGACCCGCTTCCGAAAGCGGTTTACCTTTCAGGGGCTTGCGGTGCTCGCCCGCATGTGACCATCATCGCTTCCGTGATCCTCGCCTTCGACACATCCACTTCCGCGTGCACCGCCGCCTTGTTCGACGGATCGGGCCAGTGCATCGGCAAAGCTGACGAGCTTATCGGTCGCGGCCATGCCGAGAGGCTGGTGCCGATGATCGCCGAATTGATGGATAGCCGATTGGCTGAGCGAATCCTGGTCGGCGTCGGGCCCGGAAGCTTCACGGGGATTCGCGTCGCGATCGCTGCTGCTCACGGCCTTGCGATCGGCTGGGGTGCCGAGCTTTTCGGAATGTCGTCGCTGGCGCTGATCGCGGCTAGACATGGCGTCGTCGGCGCAGCGGTCCAAGGCGGCCATGGCGAGCTGTTCGTCCAGCAATTCGACGATGCGGGAAATCCGGCGACCGAGCTTGCTAACGCACCGCCTGCGGAAGCGGCTCGGCTGATCACGGCTGAGCTGGTTCTCGGCTCAGGTGCTGAGCAATTGGTCAAAGCGCGCGGCTGGGGCGAGGCTCGCGAAGATTGGCCATCGGCGGCGAAGGCCCTCCTCCTTCCCGAACTCCTGCGCACCTTTGCGCCGAAGCCGGTCTATGCACGCGCGCCAGATGCTCGTATTCCGGAGGCAGCGTGATGGCGACCATCGAGCGAGACGTCAGCATCGAAGGCGGCTCGTCCGAGGATATCGACGATGTCATGCGAGTAATGGACGAGGCATTCGGCAAACGATTCGGTGAAGGATGGACGCGCTCGCAGCTTGCCGGCATCCTGCCGATGGGCGGCGTTTCACTGATTCTCGCTCAATCGCGTGATGCGAAGGAAACGATTGGCTTTTCTCTGTTTCGAACAGTCGCCGACGAATCGGAACTCCTCCTCATAGCCGTGCTGCCCAGCCGCCACCGCGAAGGCGTAGGCGGCCAGCTTCTTGACGACTTCCTTGAACGAGCACGAAACGATGGGGTCGCCCGGGTTCATCTTGAAGTTCGCGACGGCAATCCCGCAGTCGGCATGTATGAAAATGCCGGTTTTTCGCCAGTAGGAAGACGACGTAATTATTACCACGGCGCTGATGGAGAGCGCTTCGACGCGATTACGCTGGCGCATGAACTTTAGTTAGGCGAATTGAACGTTTTTCAGTTCGCCGAGAACTCATTGCATGAGAGCAACGGCAGGACTAGTATTTAGTCGTGCACTAAAAAGATGCACGCCTCTGCTCGTGATTTAGGAACTCGCCATGGCTGAACTTCAAACCGGCGAAGACACGCTACTTACGCTGACCGCCGATATCGTTGCCGCGCATGTCAGCAATAATAGTGTGGCCGTTAGTGACTTGCCGAATCTCATTCAAAACGTTCATGCGGCCCTCACCGGGATTTCCGGGAATGGCGCCGCCGCGGAGCCGAAGCCGGAACCGAAGGTTTCGATCCGCTCTTCGATCAAGCCGGACTATATTGTCTGTCTGGAGGACGGGAAGAAGCTGAAGATGCTGAAGCGGCATCTGATGACCCACTACAGCATGACCCCTGACCAATATCGTCAGAAGTGGGGTCTTTCCGCGGACTATCCGATGGTCGCTCCCAATTATGCCGAGCAGCGCCGAACGCTCGCCAAGTCGATCGGTCTTGGAACGAAGCGCCGTCGCACGCGCGGGAAATAATCGTCCGCTGGACCTTCGCGGGGCGCGTACTTAACTTGGCCCCATGACGCGGACGATCGACATCGAGGCGCTGTGCGCCGACAAGGGTCTCAGGATCACCGAGCAGCGCAAGGTGATCGCCCGCGTGCTTGGCGACAGCGAAGATCATCCGGACGTCGAGACGCTCCACGCGCGAGCCGCTGCGATCGATTCCAATATTTCAATCGCGACCGTATACCGCACGGTTCGCCTGTTCGAGGAGGCGGGAATCCTCGAACGGCACGAGTTCGGTGACGGCCGCTCGCGTTACGAGGCTGCGTCCGAATCCCACCACGACCATCTGATCGACGTCGAGACGGGCAACGTCATCGAATTCGTCGATGACGAGCTCGAGTCGCTACAAAAGCGCATCGCCGAGAAGCTCGGCTTCCGGCTCGTCGATCACCGGATGGAGCTCTACGGGGTTTCGCTCAATCGCCACCGGTAACGGCGTCAGAATGAATGCCCGGGCAGCATTGCGGATCGCGGGGCTCCTCCTGCTGTTCGCCGTTCTTGGCCCGATCCATGTCGCGACGAAGATGCTGCGCGGTCGATCCGGCTGGCCGCGCCGCTTCCTTGCGGCTTCAGCTTGGATCTGCGGCGCTCGAGTCCATATGAAAGGGCGCCGCGTTGGACGGCACACCCTGCTCGTCTGCAATCATACGAACTGGCTCGACATCCTGGTACTCGGCGGTTCGGTGGGCTGCACGTTCGTGTCGAAGGACGAGCTTGGCCACCCCGTGATTCACTGGCTCGCCGACCAGAACCACACAGTTTACGTCAAACGCACGCACCGGAAGGGCGCCAAGGATCAAGCGACCGCCATCGCGGCGGCGCTGGAATGCGACAAGCCCGTCGCGCTGTTCCCCGAGGGAACGACCGGACCTGGCACGCACCTGTTGCCGTTCCGATCGACCTTGCTCGAAGCGGCCAACTTCGCTGCCAAGGATGTCGGCATCCGCCCAGTCGCGATCGACTATGGCAACGCAAGAGAAGAATTCGGCTGGTTCGGCGAGGAGCCGGGGAAGGACAATGTCCTTCGGCTGCTCGGTCGACGCGGCACCGTGCACGTCACCGTCAATCTTCTCAAGCCACTGGATCGCGGCGGCGACCGCAAGCAGCTTGCCCATGAGGCGCGCGAAGCGATCGTCCATAAGCTTGGCTTAACCTCGCATCACCACTCGCCTATAGGCGAGGACAAATGACCCCCAAGACATTCAGGATCAGAAGTTTCGGCTGCCAGATGAACGTCTATGACGGCGAGCGGATGGCGGAATTGCTCGGCGAGCAAGGCATGACCGCGGCGCGCGAAAGCGACGATGCCGACCTAATCGTGCTCAACACCTGTCACATACGCGAGAAGGCCGCCGAGAAGGCCTTTTCCGATGTTGGACGCCTGAGGCGCGAAGACGGATCGAAGCCGCTCATCGCGCTCGCCGGCTGCGTCGCGCAGGCCGAAGGCGCCGAAGCCAAGCGCCGGTCGTCCATGATCGACATCGTCGTCGGCCCGCAGGCTTATCACCGTCTTCCCGCGATGGTCGCCGAAGCATCGCACGGGTCGCGTCCGGTCGATACGGACATGCCGGCGATCAGCAAGTTCGACGCATTTCCACAGCGTCGTCGCGCAAACCCGAGCTCTTTCCTTACGGTCCAGGAAGGTTGCGACAAGTTCTGCACCTATTGCGTGGTACCCTATACTCGCGGCGCCGAGATCTCGCGGCCGTGGAATGACGTGGTTAGCGAAGCGCAGCAACTCGTCGACGCTGGAGCACGAGAGATCGTGCTGCTCGGCCAAAATGTGAACGCCTGGGTGGATGGCGGCCGCGGGCTTGCCGACCTCATTCGCGCCCTCGCCAGGATCGATGGACTGGAACGCATCCGTTACACGACCAGCCACCCCGCCAACATGACCGACGCGTTGATCGCCGCCCACGGCGAGGTCGACAAGCTGATGCCCTATCTCCACCTGCCCGTGCAGTCGGGCAGCAGCCGGATCCTGAAGGCGATGAACCGCAGCCATACGGCCGAGAGCTATTTGGCGACGATCGACAAGATGCGCGCCGCGCGGCCGGACATCGCGATCAGCGGGGACTTCATCGTTGGCTTCCCCGGAGAGACCGAGGAGGATTTCGAGGCGACGCTGCAGATCGTCGATGCGGTGCGTTACGCCTCGGCTTATTCGTTCAAATATAGCGCCCGGCCCGGTACGCCCGCCGCCACAATGGAGGACCAAATCCCGCGCGAGATCATGGACGACCGCCTTCAGCGGCTGCAGGCCAAGATCAACGAGCACCAGCTCGCGTTCAACCGGTCAAAGGTCGGCGTGGACACCCACGTTCTGATCGAGCGCAGAGGCAAGCTTCCTGGCCAGATGATCGGACGTTCGCCTTGGCTTCAGTCGGTTTACATTGAGACCGAAGCTCAGCCGGGCGACATCGTTGGTGTGTCCCTGATCGACGCCTGTCCCAACAGCATGCATGGTGCAATCCGCCAGCGAGAAGCCGCCTGATGGCGCGCCGCGACCTCGCCGCAGTACCCGATCGCGCCCGGCTGGAACTGGAATTCGATCAGCCCTACCTGCTCGGGCCACTGTTCGGCGATTACGACCGCCACCTGATCACCATCGAGCAACGGCTTGGTGTTCATATTTCCGCGCGCGGAAGCCGGGTTCAGATCGAAGGCGAGGCCGACGCCGCGGCGCGTGCTCGCGATGTCCTGATCGGCCTCTACAATCGCCTCGATAACGGCCATGACGTCGATGCCGAAGCGGTCGAAGCCGTGCTCGGCATGGCGGCCCAGCCCCACCTCGACGGGATCATCCGGGAGGAAGTGACTTCCGCGCCGCAAGTCATGATCCGGACGCGCAAGAAGACCATCGTTCCGCGCTCGGCGATGCAGACGCCCTATATGGAGGCGCTCGCTCGAGACGAGATGATCTTCGGCCTTGGGCCGGCCGGAACGGGCAAGACCTATCTCGCGGTTGCGCAAGCGGTATCGCAGCTCATCTCGGGAAGCGTCGACCGGCTGATCCTCTCGCGACCGGCGGTCGAAGCCGGCGAACGCCTCGGCTTCCTTCCTGGCGACATGAAGGAGAAGGTCGATCCATATCTCCGGCCGCTTTACGACGCGCTTTACGACATGCTTCCAACCGAGCAGGTCGAGCGCCGAATTGCGTCGGGTGAGATCGAGATTGCCCCGCTCGCGTTCATGCGCGGCCGGACGCTCAATGATGCCTTCATCATCCTCGACGAAGCGCAGAACACCACGCCACTGCAGATGAAGATGTTCCTCACGCGCTTCGGCATGCGGAGCCGCATGGTGATCTGTGGCGATCCGCATCAGGTCGACCTTCCCGATCCGAGCAAGTCCGGGCTTGCCGACGCCGTCCGCCGGCTCGAAGGGATCAAAGGCATTGCTGTCGTCCGCTTCACGGCCGCCGATGTCGTGCGTCATCCACTCGTCGGCCGCATCGTGGACGCCTATGAAGGGCCGAACGCGGGCAAGGACGTGGGTGAATGATGCTCGAGATCGCACTCGACGCCGATGAGGAATGGGACAGTAGCGGCGGAAAGGCCTCCGATTGGCTGCCCCTCGCTCGACGGGCAGCGTCGGCAGCGATTTCGGAAAGCACCTTCCCCGATCTCAGCGATTCCGAACGCCAGATCGAGATTTCCGTCACACTGACCGGCGACGAGCAGGTCCGCGCGCTCAATGCTAAGTGGCGAGGCAAGGACAAGCCGACGAACGTGCTCTCCTTCCCGATGGCGGAGGAGCGCGACTTGGCTCGAGCAATTGTTGCCGGTCCCGAACTGTTGCTCGGTGACATCATCCTCGCGCACGGCGTGTGCGCGGTTGAAGCTGCCGAGAAAGGGGTCAGTTTCGAAGACCACGCCGCGCACCTGATCGTCCACGGGACGCTACACCTGCTCGGCTATGACCATCTCGACGACAGCCAAGCCGCCGACATGGAGTCGCGGGAGGCTCGCGCTCTTGAACGGCTCGGCATTGCCAATCCCTATGGGGTCACCGCCTGATGGCGACGCGCAACGAAGACGCCGGCGGCTCGCGGCTGTGGCGCGGGATGCGCCATTTGATCTTCGGCGGTGAGCCGGAGCCAACGCTTCGCGAAGAGATCGAGGACGCGATCGACGAGGCGGAGGAGTCGGGACCGGTTGCCGGCGACCTCACGTCTGCAGAGCGGCAGATGCTGCGCAACCTCCTGCACTTCGGCGAGCAGACCGCGGGCGACATTTGCGTGACGCGCGGCGACATCATGGCCGTGCCGTCGGACATCAGCTTCAACGACCTCGTCCAGGCCTTTGCGGATGCGGGCCACAGCCGTCTGCCAGTTTACGAGGAAAGCCTCGATTCCGTCATCGGCATGGTCCACATCAAGGATGTCTTCATGGCGAATGTCGACGCATCGCGCGACCGTTCGCTGAAGGCCCTGATGCGCGAACCCTTGTTCGTCCCCGAATCAATGAGCGTCATCGAATTGCTCGCCCGAATGCGCGCGCAGCGGATTCACCTCGCCATCGTCGTCGACGAATTCGGCGGCACCGAAGGCCTCGTGACCGTCGAGGACGTAGTCGAGGAAATTGTCGGCGACATCGAGGACGAGCACGACGAGGCCGAAGCCGGAATGCTCACGATGCTGGACGATGGGCTGTGGGAAGCTGACGCCCGCGTCGAGCTCGAGGAAGTCGCGCAGACCGTTGATCGTCGACTGTCATCGGACGAGGACGAGGTCGACACGCTGGGCGGTCTCGTCTTCTTACTCGCGGGACATATCCCCGGCAAAGGTGAGTGTGTGACCCATCCATCGGGGTGGAAGCTCGAAGCCGTGGACTCCGACCCGCGCCGAATCATCCGAATCCGCCTCCATGCCCCCGAGAACCAGTCGACGGAATCGGATTAGTTCTTCGCGAACAGCTTCGCCGGATCCGCCATCGCCTTGAACTCCAACGCGTTGCCGGCGGGATCGAGGAAGAACATCGTCGCCTGCTCGCCCGGCTGCCCGGCAAATCGCACGGTCGGCGGGATCACGAACTCGACATCCGCCCCCTGAAACCTCTCAGCAAGGAGGCTCCACTCGTCCATCGAGAGCACGATCCCGAAATGGGGAACGGGCACGTCTTCGCCATCGACTGGGTTCGTCCCACGCAGCCGCACCTGTTCGGGCGCTAGATGGGCAACGATCTGGTGACCGTAGAGATCGAAATCGATCCACTCGTTGGTGCTTCGCCCCTCCGGGCAGCCGAGTAGTTCTCCATAGAATCGCCGGGCGGCTTCAAGATCGTCGACCGGGAAGGCGAGATGGAATGGCGGCATGGTCATAGGTCTCACTTGTCATTGTGATTGAAGCGAAGCAATCCAAGCCCAATGACGGCCTCTCGCGACGATACGAATAGAATGAAGACGATCCTCTACGCATTCCTCATCGGCGCGGTTTCGGCGTTCGCGTTCGAGCCAACGGGGTTCTGGCCGCTGCTTCCCATCGCCTTCGCGCTGCTTTGCGAACTTCTCGATCGCAATAAGAGCTTCGCGCGCAGCCTCCTCATTGGTTGGGCCTTTGGCTTCGGCCAGTTCGCCGTCGGCCTCAACTGGATCGCGACTGCTTTCACTTTCCAGGCGGCCATGCCGCCATGGCTCGGCTGGATCGCTGTAGTCCTCCTCTCGATCTACCTCGCCGTCTATCCCGCGCTTGCGACGGGGCTAGCCTGGCGCTTCGGTCGCGACGATCGCGTCGTAATGGTCGTCGTGCTCGGCGGCGCCTGGGCAATCACCGAGTGGCTCCGCGGCACGACGTTCACCGGATTTCCATGGAATACGGCGGCCGTGATCCTTGCGCCGACGCCTTTGATCAAGATCGCGCCCTTGATCGGAACCTACGGTCTGTCCGGGCTTGTCGTCCTCCTCGGCGGAGCGATTTGGCTCGAATATTACAGGAAGTGGCTGCCGCTGGTCGTGATCATCGCAGCGACCGCCCTGATGTGGGTCCTGCCCGCCTCCTCGGTTCCCCCGGATCCGCTCGCAGTGCTCAACGTCAGGATCGTCCAGCCGAATATCGGCCAGGAGGATAAGTGGCGACCCGGGTTCGACCAGGAAGCTGCGCGCCGGCTGTCGAGCCTGTCGGGTCCGCCAAGCGGCGAGCCGCGCCTCCTCCTGTGGCCGGAAGCCGCGGTCACCGACCCGCTGGAGGATCAGCGAACCGACGGCCACCAGCTTCTCGCGCAGGAGCAACGTCTCGCCATCGGCTCCCTTGTCGGCCCGAGCGATCGGCTGCTCACAGGCGGAATCGCGATCAATTCGAATGACGGCGCTCATGTAACCGGCGCCGAGAACAGCATTTTCGTGATTGGCCGCGGCGGAACGATCATGGGCCGCTACGACAAGGCGCATCTCGTCCCCTACGGCGAGTATCTGCCAATGCGGCCCTTGTTGTCGGCGATTGGCCTCTCCCGCCTCGCGCCCGGGGATCTCGACTTCACGCCCGGCCCGGGGCCGCGCACGATCGATCTTGGCGGCGAATGGGGCAAGGTCGGCTTCGACCTTTGCTACGAGATCATCTTCTCAGGTCATGTCGTCGACGAGAAAAATCGTCCCGGCTTCATCTTCAACCCATCGAATGACGCGTGGTTCGGCAGCTGGGGGCCCCCGCAGCACCTCGCCCAGGCGCGGCTTCGAGCGGCGGAGGAAGGCATTCCTGTCCTCCGCGCCACGCCAACGGGGATCAGTGCTGTCATCGACGGGCGCGGCAATGTCGTGAAGTCGCTGCCGTGGCGAACTGCCGGTGTCATCGAGGCGGTCCTGCCGCCGGCCGCCAATTCGCCGCCCGTCTTCGCCCGCTTCGGCAACATCATTCCGCTGGCGCTCGGATTCCTGCTGATATTCGGCGGCATTGTCTTGGGCCGCCGCCGTCGCTAGGAAGCACATATAAAGCTTTCTTTATATCGTTAAATCCGGGGACCGCCTCACTCATGCGCAGCTCTTATTTGTTCACTTCCGAATCCGTGTCCGAAGGTCATCCCGACAAGGTCGCCGACCAGATTTCCGACGCCATCGTCGACCTGTTCCTATCGAAGGACCCGGAGGCGCGCGTCGCCTGCGAGACGATGACGACGACCAATCGCGTCGTGCTTGCCGGCGAAATCCGTGGCCAGGGAATCATGGACGAGAGCGGCAATTGGGCGCCGGGCGTTCGCGAGGAGATTGAGGAAGCGGCCCGAGGCGTCGTGAAGCGCATCGGCTACGAGCAGGAAGGCTTCCACTGGGATCGCTTCGACTTCGCAAACCACCTCCACCCGCAGTCGGCCCACATCGCGCAGGGCGTCGATGCTGGAGAGAACAAGGACGAAGGCGCCGGCGACCAGGGCATCATGTTCGGCTTTGCCTGCGACGAGACCCCTGACCTGATGCCGGCGACGCTCGACTATAGTCACAAGATCCTCGCGGAGATGGCCAAGGACCGCCACTCCGGTGCCGCACCCTTCCTGGAGCCCGACGCCAAGAGCCAGGTCACGCTCCGCTTCGAGGACGGCCGGCCGGCCAAGGCGACCGCGATCGTCGTCTCCACCCAGCACAAGCCCGGATACGACAAGGGTGAGAAGCAGGCCCAGCTTCACGCTTATGTGAAGGATGTGGTTGCGCGAGTGATGCCGCAGCAGCTGCTCGGCAACGAGACCGTCTACCACATCAACCCGACCGGCAGCTTCGAGATCGGCGGCCCCGACGGCGACGCCGGAGTCACCGGCCGCAAGATCATCGTCGACACCTATGGCGGCGCGGCGCCGCACGGGGGCGGCGCCTTCTCCGGCAAGGACCCGACAAAGGTCGACCGCTCCGCAGCTTATGCGGCGCGCTATCTCGCCAAGAATATCGTCGCTGCAGGCCTCGCCAAGCGCTGCACCATCCAGCTCGCTTATGCGATCGGCGTTTCCAGGCCGCTGTCGCTCTATGTCGACACGCACGGAACCGGCACTGTCGGGGACGAGCAGATCGAGAATGCGATCGGAAGCATCGAGAAGCTCGGTGGCCTGACCCCGCGCGGAATTCGCACCCACCTCGGCCTCAACAAGCCGATCTACCAGCCGACGGCGGCATATGGCCACTTCGGCCGCAAGGCTGAAGGCGAGCATTTCCCGTGGGAGCGAATTGACTTGGTGGAAGACCTGAAGGCAGCCGTCGCCGCCTGAGGTGCGGTCAACTGGCTAGTCTCGAACGCCCATGCCGTGGCGGTAGACGAGGTCGCCGCCCTTCCAGCCGCTGTAGAGCAGGATGAGGGTGACCAGGACCGATAGATAAATGCCGATCTTCGGGATTGCGGCGTCGTTGTGCCAGCGCAGGATCAGGTTCACCAGCTCGATCACCACCGCGGTGACGTTTGCAAGCATGTGCTTGATCGCGTCCGGTCCCTGGATTCGTTTCTCGCCCAAGAAGTCGGTGAGACCGGTGACTGCCGCAAGCGCGGCCATAATAAGGCCGACGAGGAGCAATGCACGTCCTGCGACGGCCCACCCGTGATAGCCATCCCTTAAGAAAGCGAGATCGGCGCCGAGTGTCCCGATGAAGCAGACGATCGGGAACGGGACCAACATCGGGTGCATCGGGTGACCGCCGATCTTCGCGGTGCTTTGCGGGTGCCCGTGCAGATTGTCGTCGCTTGTCGCCATGAATGCTCTCCTCCTGCGGGCATCTGATGCTTTCAGAGGCGAAATGGTTCCCGCGCGAACGTTGCGGTGAACCCACAGGGGCACTAGGCGCCGGGCCAGATGACTGCGTTCAAGTCCAGCGATCCCCTGACGCTCAACCGCCTTTATGGCCGGTCGAGCGGACACAAGCTGCGCAGCAGTCAGAAGGAACTCGTCGAAAAGCTGCTGCCGCAGATTGAGGTGCCGGCGGAAGAGGAGATCACGGCACGACGGCTGTTTGGCGACGACCGGCCACTCCACTTAGAAATTGGCTTCGGATCGGGAGAACATCTCGCCAACCGTGCCGACATGCTTCCGGACCACGGCTTCATTGGCGCCGAGCCGTTCCTCAACGGCGTTGCCACTGCCCTCGGCCACATTCGTGACAAGCATCTTGCGAACGTTCGGCTGTGGCGCGGCGACGCGCTCGAGGTGCTGCAGCGCATTCCAGACGGCGCCTTGAGCTTCCTCTACCTGCTCCACCCCGACCCTTGGCCGAAGTCGCGCCACGCCAAGCGGCGCATGGTGAACGATCGCCCCGTCGACCTACTGGCGGCCAAGCTGAAAGCGGGCGGCGAGTTCCGGCTTGCGACGGACGACCCAACCTATCTCACCTGGTCGCTCATGATCATGGAGCGGCACTTGGGTCAGTTCGAATGGCTCGCCGAGCGGCCGAATGACTTCCTCGAGCCGTCAGGCGGCTGGATCGAAACCCGCTATGGCGCCAAATCGCGCCGCGAAGGACGCCGGCCATACTACCTGCGATACAGACGCGCAGCGTGAAGAAATCCTCTTCAGTTCGCCGCCTTCGCATTCTCGCCAGACGCCACGGCCCGAGCTCCCCGGTGTGGCGGCGCCGCCTCGCAACTGGTGCGGGAGCGATCCTCGTCGGGCTCGTCGCCCTGTTCTTCGCGGAGATGGCGAACGAAGCGATCGCCATCTTCAAAAGCTGGGTCGCGCGTTTCTCGTGGCTACCGCTAATCCTCACCCCACTCGGCGTTGCGGGTATCGCGCTCGCGACGCGCCGCTTCACTCCGGAAGGAAAAGGTTCCGGCATTCCCCAGGTGATCGCCGCGACTGAAGATCCCGAGAACTCACTTGAGAGCCTCATCTCGCTTCGGGTCGGAATCGCCAAGCTGCTGATGACAGCAGCGGGGCTGCTGGCGGGCGCTTCCGTCGGCCGGGAGGGCCCGACGGTCCAGGTGTCGGCGGCGATCATGGCGCGAGTACACCGCGCGCTACGCGTACCCCTGACCGCAGGCGTAATCATTGCCGGTGGCGCCGCGGGGGTGGCAGCGGCATTCAACACGCCCCTCGGCGGGGTTGCGTTTGCGATCGAGGAGCTCGCGAACGCCTTCGAGCAACGCGTTGCCTTCCTCGTCATGACGGCGATCCTCATCGCCGGCATCGTCAGCCTTGGGCTCGCCGGCGACTACGTCTACTTCGGGACCATGCCATACACGCTGGGCCTCGGTCGGACGCTGATCGTCGCGCCGGTCGCTGGAGTCCTCGGCGGCTTGTCAGGAGGATTGTTCGCACGGCTGGTGCTGGCGATCACCTACAACCGCGCGCGCTATCTCGGCCCGCTCGCGAGCCGGCCAATCGTCTGGGCGCTGCTTTGCGGTCTCGCAATCGCAATCATCGGAATCTTGACCGGGGTCACCTGGGGCACCGGCTATGCCGAAGCCAAGGCCGCCGTCGAAGGCGTGCATGAATCTTTGTGGTTCGGACCGGGCAAGTTCGCAGCGACGCTACTGTCGACCGTCGCAGGACTTCCCGGCGGCATCTTTTCGCCCTCGCTCGCGACCGGAGCCGGCGTCGGCAACCTCCTCTGCCTGCTGTTTCCGAGCGACCCGCGCGGTGCCGTCGTCCTGCTCGGAATGGTCGCTTATTTCACCGGCGTAGTTCGGGCGCCGCTCACGGCCGTGATCATCATCGTGGAGGCCACGGCGAGCCGGGGAATGATCCTGCCGCTGTTCACCTCGGCGCTGATCGCCGATGCAGCGGGCCGGCTGGTGTGCAAGGACAAGCTCTACCACGCGCTCGCGCGGGAGTTCATGCCCGCTAGGAGCGCTTCGGCGTAAGCCTCAGCATCCGTCCGTCAGAGCCGTCCTCGAGCAGATAGATCGTGCCGTCGGGACCCTGCCCGACGAAGCGGATGTGCATGCCCACGTCCCACTGCTCGGCTTTCCGCGCCTGGTCGCCGTTGATGATGACGCGGACGAGCGCCTGGCCGGACAGCGAGCCAATGAGGGCGCTGCCCTTCCACTGCGGAAAGAGATTGCCGGTGTAGAAGAGCACGCTCGTCGGGGAGATCGACGGCACCCAGTAGAGCTTGGGCGGCATCATATCAGGCCTGGTTGAGTGCTTGGGGATTGAGACGCCGTCGTAATTCTCGCCTTCGGAAACGAGCGGCCAGCCGTAATTCTTACCGGGAAGGATGAGGTTGAGCTCGTCGCCGCCCTGCGGACCCATCTCGGTTTCCCAAAGGCGGCCGTCCGGCGCGAAGGCAAGGCCGTACGGATTGCGGTGGCCGAGCGTCCAGGTTTCGGCCGGCGTGAGGTTCGGCCCAGGCCAATGGAATCGCTTGCCGGTCGCATGCATCGCCTCCTCCGTGTTGTCGGGAGGAACGATGACCGTCACGTCCGGTGAACCCAGCTTTCCCGCCCAGGGGTTTCCGGGAGCGGGCTTGCCGTCGAGCGTCAGGTGGAGGATCTTCCCGATCGGCTGGCTGGGGTCTTGAGCAGGCGTGAAGCGCTGGCGCTCGCCCGAACTCAGGAAAAGGGATCTGCCGTCGGGCGCGAACGCAATGATCCCGCCGAACTGCCCGCCACTGCCGCCCTCGGGATCGTGCCAGATCACCTGAAGATTCTGCAGGACAGCGCCCGCATCGCCGCGCACCAGCTTGCCTCGCGCAAGTGCCAGCCCCCGCCCGCCGCTCGCGGAATTTTCGGAATAAGTGAGATAGACGAGCCCATCCGTCGAGAAGGTCGGTGAGAGGGCAATGTCGAGCAGCCCGCCCTGCGCCTTGTCCGCGGTCTGCGGCGCTCCGGAAACAGGCTGCTTCGCACCGCTCTTCACGTCGACGAGCCAGACATGCCCGGGCTTCTCCGTCACCAGCGCCGTGCTCGTCCCCGGCAGGAAGGTCATGGCCCAAGGATCGTCGAATTTCGCAATCGGGCTGGCGGTGAATGGCGGATCGGTCGATAGGGCGGTTTCACCGGGTCCCGACTTGCTCGATTGGTTGCTGGAGGTTGCGGACGTGCCGCAAGCGGCGACGGTTAGCAAAAGCCCGAATTGTAGACCGCGCATCCTCATGACCAATGATCCGTTCTTGAACGTATGAACCCCAAGGCCCCTATTACGCACGAACCCTCGAACATGACGCGCTCCTGCAGCTTAGTTTCCCTCGCCACGGCGGTTCCCCCGTATGTCGTCGAGCAATCCGAGGCGAAAGCGCGGGCGCGGGAGGCGTTCGGAGGCAAAAAGGCTCTCTTCGACCGCCTCTCGGGCGTGTTCGACAATGCCGGCATCGCCCGGCGCCACATCGTTGCTCCCCAGGATTGGTACATGACCAGCCACGGCTGGCATGAGCGCAACGCCCTCTATCTTGAAGCCGCCGAGAAGCTGTTCATAGAAGCGGCGACTTCGGCCATCGAAAAGGCGGGGCTCACGCCCAAGGACATCGACGGCGTGGTCACGGTTTCGACCACCGGCATTGCAACTCCCAGCCTCGACGCGCGCTGTTTCCAGCGCGGGGGCTTTAGGCCCGACGTCCGCCGGGTTCCGGTCTTCGGCCTCGGCTGCGCGGGCGGCGTCAACGGGCTATCGATTGCGTCGCGGCTCGCGCTCGCCGATCCCGGAAGCCTCTGGCTGTTCGTCACGGTCGAGACCTGCTCGATCTCGATCCAGATCAACAGCGACGATCCCGCAGCCGTCGTCGCAACCGCATTGTTCGGCGACGGCGCCGCCGCAGCAGTGGTCACGAGCGGCCTTCATAGCCTCGCGCACATTACCGGCTCGGCCGAGAAATTGTGGCCCAACACTCTGCGGATCATGGGGTGGGACGTTGAGGATTCGGGCCTTTCCGTCGTGTTCGATCGCGCGATCCCGCCATTTGTCGAGTCCGAGCTCGCAACTGCCGTCGATGCGATGTGCGAGGAACTCGGCGTCGAGCGCTGCGACATCGACCGCTTCTGCTGCCACCCCGGCGGCGTCAAAGTGATCGATGCGATCGAAGGCGCGCTAAAGCTCAACCAGGGCGAGCTTAACCTCGAGCGCGAGGTGCTGAACGACTATGGCAATATGAGCGCGCCGACGGTGATGTTCGTGCTCGATCGGCTGATCAAGCAAGGCTTGCCGAAGAAGGTCATGATGACCGCTTTCGGCCCCGGCTTCACCTGCGCTGGGATGATGCTGGAAGCGCCGGGGCTGGCAGGCTGATCCTCAACTTCGTCGTTCTCGGCCTCGTCACGCTGTCGCGGATCGTCGAGCTGCCGATCGCCGGGGCGAATACGAAGCGGCTACTGGCGCACGGCGGCTATGAAGTGGCGCCAGGCCATTATCTGCTGATCGTCGCGCTTCACGCTGCCTGGCTGATCAGCCTCTGGCTGCTTGCACTCCACCGGCCGGTGAGCATTCCGCTCCTCATCCTTTTCGGACTGGTCGAATGCGCACGGATCTGGGTGTTGTCGACGCTCGGCTCGCGGTGGACGACCCGTATCATCGTCGTTCCGGGCGAGCGGCTGATCGCCAGAGGAGCTTACCGCTTCCTCAATCACCCGAACTATGCGGTGGTTGTCGCCGAGATTGCGCTGCTGCCGCTCGTCTTCGGCCTGTGGCGCATCGCCCTCATCTTCACGATCTTGAACGCTATCCTGCTCGCGATCCGAATTCGCGAAGAGAATAAGGCGCTAGGCCGCTAGTTGGGGACCTGCATCAGCTGCGGCGGCTGCGGGGCATTGGCCGCCCAGCGGCTCGGCCGTGGCCCCATGTGCAGCACCAGCCGCCCTCCCCCGACCACTTCGTCATGTGTGACCCACGCACGGTCAATCGGCTCGCCGTTGAGCTCGGCCGACTGGACGTAGAGATTCGCCGCCGAGGTGCCGGGCGCCTCGACAGTGAACGTCTTTCCGCCCTCCAGATGGACAACGCTCCGAGTGAAGACCGGCGAGCCGATGTAATAAAACGGCTGAGCCGAACTCGGGAATAGGCCGATCGCGGCCCACACGTACCACGAGGAAAGCGTCCCCGCGTCGTCGTTGCCCGGAATCCCCGACCGCCCGCTGTTGTAATCCTTCGACATGATCGCCCGGATGCGTTCGGAAGTGCGGTCCGGCCGGCCCGCATGGATGTACAGCCACGGCGCGAGGATGTCCGGCTCGTTGCCGTGGGTATATTCGTGCTTGTTGAAGAAACGGTCGAGCCAGGCCGTGAACGCCGCCTTGCCGCCGAGGACTTTGATTAGCCCTTGCGTATCCTGCGGGACGAAGGTCGAATATTGGCTCGAAGAGCCTTCATAGAATGGCCCATCCCACCAGTCGCTGGTGGCGTCCGCGAACTCGCGAGCACAGTCGAAATTCTCGAGCCAGCGCCCATCCGCGTAGCGCGGGTGAATGCACTCGAGCTTCGGGTCCCATAGGTTCTTCCACTTGGCGGAACGCGCGGCGTAGCGCGTGGCGACATTGTTGCGGCCGAGCTTCGCCGCCGCCGAAGCGATCGCATAATCGTCGAACGCATATTCGAGCGTCCGCGAGGCCGAGCGGCTCTTGGTGAGCGACATGTAGCCGAGTGAGAGATAGTCGTTGAGATCGCGTCCGACGTTGAGCGGGTCGGGTGAATCCACCTCGCCGTCCTTGAGCATCGCCTCCAGTGCGAGCTTCTGGTCGAAGCCGCCGAGTCCTTTCACGATCGCGTCGGCGATCACGACGTCGCCGTTGCTTCCGCCCTGGCTAGGTCCAGTCGCGCCGGCGATGCGTGCATCGGGCAGCCAGCCGGTGTGCGCGTAGGTGTCGAGCAGAGAGCGGACCATGCCGCGCTGCCGTTCCGGCTGGATCAAAGTCAGCAGTGGGTGGAGCGTCCGGAACGTGTCCCAGATGCAGTAATAATCTTCGTAATGCGGCTCGCCGGACTTCCACCAGACGTTCTCGCCGCTGAGGTCGTGGGGCATGAGCTGGGTTCGGTAGAGCGCCGAATAGAACAATCGCCGCTGTTCCGCGGTCCCGCCTTCTACCTCGATCTTGCCGAGCGCATCGGCCCACTGCGCCTCCGCGGCCGCGCGAGCAGTGTCGAACGAGCCAGGCACCTCGCGCTCCATGTTGCGTCGCGCCTGCTCGACGCTGATGAACGAGACGCCAAGCTTCAGCTGAACGATGCGGTTCTGGCGCGTGTCGAACGTCGCCCAGGTGCCGAGCCGATTGCGGAGGCTGTGCCGCGTGTCGCCGCCAGTGGACGAGCCAACGCCGGCGATACGTGTGATCGAACCTTCTTCGGCCTGCCAGCGGCCAGCGTCCACAGCGGGCCGGTCGAACTCGCCGTAAAAGTGCAAAGTGAAGGGGATGGTGTTGCCGAAGCCGCCTTCGAACCGCATCGATCCCGCGATGTGCCGCGGGTCGATCACGGTCACCGTGCCGCCCTGCGACTTTGGGCCGCCGCCGCCGAGCAGGATGGTGGCACTGGCATCGAGGACGACTCGCGCCTCCGCAGTCGGGGGGAAGGTGAACCGCTCGACGCCGACAAGGCGGCTCGCCGTCAGCTCGGCGCGGATCTGCTTGCCAGGGCGTCCGATTGTCACCGCATAATAGCCGGGGTTTGCCCGCTCCTCGGCCTTGGGAAAGGCAAGATTTCCCCAGGCATCATCGCCAATCGCCGGCGTGACCCGGAAATTGCCATACTTGCTTCCCCCACCCGTGCCGCTGACATGCGTGTGGCTGAAGCCGATGATCAGGCCTTCGGAATCATAGCCGCTGGTCGATCCATGTGTCGTGTCGGGGCTCAGCGAGACGAAGCCGAACGGGACTTCGGCGCCGGGCACGGTGTTGCCACCGTTGTCGGCACCGAGGAAAGGGTTTGCGAGGGCAAGCGGATCCCGTTGAGCAACAGTCGAAGATGCGAAAGTGCCGATGAACGTGGCCACGGTTAGGCCAAGAAGTTTGAACGCGGCCAACTCACCCCCTTTGAGATGCCTTAGTGCTTCGTCACCTCGATGAGGCGATAAAGCGTGCCGTCGGCCTGGATCATCCTGCCGCTCATGTGCGCCCCTTTCAGCACCAGCCGGAGCTCTCCTCGAACTTGGCCTGCGCTCATCACGGGCCCATCGAGTTCGCTTCCGGCTGGGTCGAGAGCGACATCAATCGCGCCCATGAAATCCTCCTTTCCGGCGACTAGCTTATAGGCGTCGATCCGATACTGCCGGGGCTGCAGGAAACTCAGCCGGTAGATCACATGCTCGTCATGGCACGGCGAGGGCTTCACCTGGCAAAGCGACGTGCCTTCCCACGTGCCGACAATCGGGTCGGGAGAGGCGGCGGCAAGGAGCAGCGCGGCAGCGATCATGCAGCCATTCTTACGGCCGCGAGCTTCGCCTTGCGAGTCACTCCGGCTCGGCCTATATCGCGGCTCTCTCCTCTGACATCGCCAGATGCCTGAGGCTGGGGCCCCACGGCTCCGGTCCGAGAGACGTTTGGGCTTTCAGCAAGGTGCATGAGTGAGCGATATTGCGGCGATTGCGAGAGACATCGAGCCCGAGGTTAAGAGCCTCGGCTTCGAGCTCGTGCGCGTGGCGATGATCGGCGGCGCATCCGATCCTACGCTCCAGGTGATGGCCGAGCGGCCGGACACCGGCCAGCTCGACCTTGCGGATTGCGAGGTAATTTCGCGGCGGCTGTCGGACTGGCTCGACTCCAACGATCCGATCGAAGGAAGCTACCGCCTCGAGGTCAGCTCGCCCGGGATCGACCGGCCGCTAACCCGCCTCAAGGATTATTCCGACTGGGCCGGCTATGAGGCCCGCATCTCGCTCAAGGAGCCTCGCGGCGACCGCAAGCAATATTCCGGCACGCTTGAGGGCGTCGATGGGGATAAAGTGAGGCTCACCGACAAGAGCGGCGTGGACCACGTCCTGCCGTTTTCCGACATCTCATCGGCCAAGCTGCTCTTGACCGACAAGCTCATCAACGCCACCGCGCCGCTCAGCACTGAAGGCGCTGACTCCATTCAGACCATAGAGGACTAAGAATAATGGCCACCGCACCCGCTGCCGTCAGCGCCAACAAGGCGGAGCTCCTCGCGATCGCCGACGCCGTCGCGCGCGAGAAGCTGATCGACAAGGGCATCGTGATCGACGCGATGGAGGACGCGATCCAGCGTGCTGCCAAGCAACGCTACGGTGTGGAGAACGACATTCGCGCCAAGCTCGACGCCGACACCGGCGACCTTCGGCTGTGGCGCGTGCTCGAGGTCGTGGAAGCCGTCGACGATCATTTCAAGCAGATCGATGAGAAGGGCGCGCAGAAGCTTAAGAAGGGCGCTTCGGTCGGCGACTTCATCGTCGACCCACTCCCGCCGATCGAGTTCGGGCGCATTGCCGCCCAGGCCGCCAAGCAGGTGATCTTCCAGAAGGTCCGCGACGCCGAGCGCGAGCGCCAGTTCGAGGAGTTCAAGGACCGCGTCAGCGAAGTCATCACCGGCGTCGTCAAGCGCGTCGAGTTCGGGCACATCGTCGTCGACCTTGGCCGGGCCGAGGGCGTGATCCGCCGCGACCAGCAAATCCCGCGCGAGATGGTCCGGGTCGGCGACCGCATCCGTTCGCTGATCATGGCGGTCCGCCGCGAGGCGCGCGGCCCGCAGATCTTCCTTTCCCGCGCCCATCCCGACTTCATGAAGAAGCTGTTCGCGCAGGAAGTGCCCGAGATCTACGACGGCATCATCGAGATCAAAGCCGCCGCCCGCGATCCGGGCAGCCGCGCCAAGATCGGCGTCATCAGCCACGACAGCTCGATCGACCCGGTCGGCGCCTGCGTCGGCA